>NZ_CALEMX010000183.1 GCF_937910335.1 uncultured Gimesia sp.
ACGGAGTGGCTTGAAAAGCTTTACACCCTGATTGAAATTAGATGGGACTGCACGGGGCGGGGTCACGGTTGCCATTCGCCAAAAGATGGGGATCCCCGTCAAGTATGTGGGCGTTGGTGAGCAAATAGAAGACCTTGAGATCTTTAACTCACAGGGATTTGTTGACGCGCTGTTTGAATAATGCCCAAAAAATACTCTGAACTTAAAAGTCGAGTATATAGCGACTTGTTCGTTTCTACACATGAACGTTTACGTCTGTGCTTAGAATATGCGCATGCTTATCAATCTTAAGTATTTGGTAAGATATTTCGCCTTGTGAGTTTAGTAGAGTAGGTGAACCCCTCCCGATCATGCAAGCTTTTCGTGACGTATCTCTTTTCATCAAAGTCCTTACGGAATATTCCGATATTCGGAGTTAGAGCCATCGTTTTGGTAGCGCTCAATTTGTGGACCATTACAGGTCAACTCATTCTAACGATGGTATTTTTATCCGTCAGTATGGCTTCGCCTAACAAAATGTTTTGTCAAGCTTATACGCCCCCCTTCTGACGGTATGGAGACCATGCACCTTGCACGTGCACTCAGGAGTTAAAAATGCAAAAACTGAATAAAATCACCAGACAAGCCAGAATGACTGGGCTCCTACTAAGTGGGCTGGGTCTCATGGCTATATCACCCGCATTTGGTGGTGACGCCGCTTGTGCTCCCTCTTGCACACCGGACAAGCCCAATGCCTGCTGCACCAAAGTATTCGAAGAAGCTGGCGACAAATTAGCTGCCGAACTTGATCGGTTAACAGCAGAATGCTGTGCCCCCAAGTCATGCGACACTGGTTGCACTGATCCAAATACCTGCTGTGGTGAAGCATCAAGCGATGATGAAGATTGCTGCTTTAAACTTTCCAGTGTGTTTGACAAATGTGATGGCAGCAATCACCTGACAGACAACGGCTGGAAACTGAGCGGTTGGTTAGAATTCGGCATGACATTCAATGGTAACCGTCCCGCTAACGATTTGAACACGCCCGGTGTTGGGTTCAATCAGGCTGACAGCCAGTTCATGATGAACCAACTCTACTTCGTTCTCGAAAAAGACGCTGCTGCCAACGAAGACTGTTTCGGCTGGGGTGGTCGTGTAGACATGGTTGTAGGTTCGGATGCACAGGACACATCTACTTTCGGTGGTCCTAACGGCAATCCCAACTTCGATGGAGTTTGGACTAGCAATAATACTGCAACTGCAAACCAGATTGGACTGGCAATGCCTCAGATGTATGCATCGTTTTATGCTCCTATCGGCAACGGTGTGACTCTGAACGTTGGGCATTTCTATACCACCATCGGATATGAAGTAGTTCCTGCTCCCGACAACTTCTTTTATTCGCATGCATACACAATGCAGTTTAATGAACCTTTTACTCACACCGGTGCATTAGCCAGTACCGATTTGAATGACAATGTCGCGCTGACCGGCGGTATTACCACGGGTTGGGACGACTTTGAAAATCAGAATAATAAGTGGAGCTTCCTTGGTTTGATTAGCTGGACCAGCGACAGCGAAGACACTTCTGTTGCTTTCTCACTTAGTACAGGTGCAGAAAATGATGCCTTCGGTGGTACATCAGATCTAACGGTCTTCAGCATTGTTGCCCAACAAAAATTGAGTGACAAAATGTCTTATGTTTTCCAGCATGACCACATGTTCTTCCGTAATGGAGACGTCGCAGACCCTGGTCAGGATGCTGAAACTTATGGTATTAACCAGTATCTATACTACGACATGTGTGATAGCACCCGTGCCGGGATGCGAGTTGAATGGTGGCGAGACCATAACGGTACTCAATTAGGCACTGCAGGGGCAAATTACTACGAAGTTACAGCAGGATTGAACTATAAATGGAACTCCTGCCTGCGAATTCGCCCTGAAGTTCGCTGGGACTGGTCTGATAATGCTTCTCCATGGACTAATTCCAGCGGAGCCGCTAAAAACAGCCAATTCACTGTTGGTACAGATGTAATTCTCACCTTCTGATATCAATGGGAGTTTTTTCTCCCCATTCGTTCGGAATTTCCGAATCAGAAAGCGACAAAAAAGGAGCCCTCTTCGCTGGAGAGGGCTCCTTTTATTTTTGCCTCAACGCTATGCGTTCTCACAGATTGCCATCCGGGAACGCTGCCTGTTATAATCGTGTTTCTCCAGAACAACATTGAAATTCTCATTTCGTTCTTCTTCAGAGTCTCTGAAAACGAAAGACCATAGCACGATGAATCAATTGGTGTTAACAGTGTGTTTCCTGCTTCAGATCGCCTTCGTGACTGTGGCTTCGGGTCAGGAGACAATGGAACCGCCCAATATCATTCTTGTGATGGCAGATGATTTAGGCTGGTCTGACATTGGTTGTTACGGCGGAGAAATTGATACGCCGCATATTGACTCATTGGCGCGCGATGGTTTGAGCTTCACACAGTTCTATAATAATGCCATCTGCGGACCCACGCGAGCATCTCTGCTGACAGGCTTATACTGCCAGCAGGTAGGACATCGAGGGGATCGCTGGAATGAGCCAAAAGACTTCAATAAATGCGTCACCATTGGAGAAGTTCTGCAACAGGCCAACTACCAGACAATGATGGTTGGTAAATGGCAGGGGCGGGACTCCGCATTGGACCGGGGTTTTGATCATTTTTTCGGACCGATGTGTCAGGCCAAGATCAGCTACTTTCACGAAGTCGACAAGAATCCATACTACTTAGATCGTAAACGAATTGAGCTACCGAAAGATTTCTATCTGACTGATGCTCTAACCGATTACGCAGTTCGCTTTCTGCGAGAGAGTCTTTCTGAAAAAAGGCCGTTCTTTCTCTACGTCGCACACATTGCCCCCCATTGGCCTCTGCATGCAAGAGAAGTTGATGTAGCTCCCTTTCGGAAACGCTATCGAACGACTGGCTGGGACGAGGTTAGAGCACAGCGTTTTCAAAATCAGCGTCAGTCAGGACTGGTCCCAGATTATTGGAAACTCTCTCCACGATCTACGGGCATTCAAGACTGGAACAGCGATCAGCAAAAAAATTGGCAGGCAGAACGGATGGCCGTCTATGCTGCCCAGATTTCATCAATAGATCGAGGTCTCGGCCAACTTCTTAAAACTCTGAAAGACGCCAACGCAGTGGAGAACACACTCGTGATCTTTCTCTCCGATAATGGGGCAGCCCCCGATGGTGGCCTCTCTCCCAGTAAGAGTGGTTTTGGTTTCGGGCCGAACTCAAAGAAGATCGGCTGGCGAAAAGATCACGTACCAATTCGGCCTGGCAGCGGTCCTGACAATCCGCCGGGGCCGCATGACACATTCGCCGGTTATGGACTGGCATGGGCAAATGCCAGTAATACTCCATTGCGCGGTACAAAGTTAGGCGCCTACGAAGGCGGCATCCGAACGCCGCTGGTCGCCCGCTGGCCTGCTGTAATTCGTGAGCGTGGTAGTATTGAGAAACAACCCGGGCACGTGATCGACTTTATGGCAACATTCCTGGATGTCGCTAACACCAGTTATCCCACTCAATTTGAAGGACGTCAGCCATTGCCAGTGGAAGGCAAGAGCCTGCTACCCCTCTTTCAGGGACATCAACGTCAAGAACATAAAGCGATCTACTGGAATGTGCCCCGACATCAAGCCATCCGCATGGGACAATGGAAAGCCATTCGACCAAAGAAAGATGGTCAATGGCAGCTTTTTAATCTTGAACTGGATGGAACCGAGACTACAGATCTTGCTGAACGCGAATCAGATCGACTGAAAAAGATGGTCAGCCAGTTTGAAACCTGGCACAAACGCGTCAACGAAAAATGAAAAAACCGACACAATGAAAAGAGCAGACCATTCACATAGAGCCCGCAGTAGTGAGTCCGCTGTTGAAAACCCAATGTGTACCTGCAAACAAGCATCTCAGATTTAATGTTTAAAATGCCGTCGACCAGTAAAGACCATGGCCATCCGATGTTCATTGCAGGCATCGATCACTTCTTCATCCCGAACGGAGCCTCCCGGTTGGATAATCGCAGTCACTCCTGCTTTAGCCGCTTCATCGACGCCATCCCGAAACGGGAAAAAGGCATCAGAGGCTACGATCGCCCCTTTGCTTCGCTCTCCGGCTTTGTAAGCAGCAATAAACGAAGAATCCAGCCGACTCATTTGACCAGCCCCCGCGCCAAGCAACATTTCATCCTTTGCTAAAACGATGGCATTCGATTTAACATGACGGCAAACAATCCAGCCAAATGAAAGATCATGTAATTCCTGTGGAGTCGGTTCACGATTCGTGACGATTTTCCATTCTGCAGAATTATCGGGAAGTTCATCTTTTTCCTGAACCAGCAATCCTCCGGAAACTCTACGATAATCAAGACTTGCTATTGAATGCGGCACCATCATGGGGCATTTCATCAACCGCACATTTTTTTTCCATTTGGGTTTTGTAGTCAGTAGTTCAAAAGCGTCCTGATCAAAATCAGGAGCAAGAATCGCTTCAATAAAGCGATTCGGTTCACATAATTTTTCAGCAGTTTCTCGATCAACAGTACGATTAAAACTCAGAATCGAACCAAAGGCACTCACCGGATCTCCGGCATATGCTTTTTCAAATGCTTCGACCAGCGAATCTGCTGTCGCACAGCCACAGGGATTAGTATGTTTAATCACAATCGCAGCAGGTTTTTCGAAATCGCTGGCAATTTGCAATGCCGCGTCCAGATCCAGGAAATTATTATAGGAAAGTTCTTTTCCGTTCAACTGCTCCGCCTGCGCAACACTCGCAACAGGTGGATCTTTCTCAACATAAAATGCCGCAGTCTGGTGAGGATTTTCGCCATAACGTAATTGATCTCGACGAACGAGATTAATACTGATCTGCTGATCAAAGCGTGAGCTAGCCTCTGCTTGTGAAGGTAAAACAGACGCCATATAGTTGGCAACAGCGCGGTCGTAACATGCGGTCATCTCAAACGCCGCTGCTGAAAGTTTCAGGCGAAACTCTGGATTTAAAGGTCCCGACTGCAATGCATCCAGCACCTGATTGTATTGCTCCCGGGATGTAACGACTCCCACATAGGCATGATTTTTCGCGGCAGATCGAACCATACTGGGGCCGCCAATATCAATCTGTTCGATTGCTTCCGTCAATGAAACATTCGGTCGGGCTATCGTTTCTTCAAATGGATAAAGATTACAGATGACAAGCTCAAAAGGAATAATTTCGAATTCTTTGATCGCTGCGGCATCTTCGCTTAAATCAGGTCTGCCAAGAATAGCTCCATGTACCTTTGGGTGAAGCGTCTTGACCCTTCCGTCCATGATTTCAGGAAAGCCTGTGTACTCAGAGATATCAATGACATTGACACCCTGTTCTTCCAGATAACGCCGGGTTCCCCCGGTAGATACAAATTCAAAACCCAATTCAGAAAGACCTTTGACAAAAACATCAAGGCCCGACTTATCACTGACACTTACCAAAGCACGACGCGGATGCGAATTACTCATTTGTTTATTAATCAATCGGCTGAGAATACAGAAAAGACAGTGCTTTCCTGTCATATAAAGAAACAAAACCAAGTGTCGGCAAATCGGAATTCAAGGATCAACAGGCAACGATTTGCTGCCAGACACTCTCAACGAATGGTTAGTTTAGCTGCAATCGGATCAGAAAACAAACCTGATGAATCCAGCGTCAAATAATCTGAAAAACACGTTATTGATTTGCGTTTTCATTCGCTGGCGCAGGGGCAGCTGCCGCATCAGTGGCACTTGGCTCGGGAGCGATTTCGGGCAGAATGGGATAACGATCCTGGTGCTTGAACCGAACAGGAAATGGCAGATCGCTCTGCCTAAGACACATAATCAAACCTGATTCGGAAGCACAGAAAATACGATCTGTCTGTTCATTCATCAATTTGACCTGATATTTTCTAAGAGGCACTGCAGACAGAACAGCACCATCTTTGCGGGAAAGAATGAGCAAATTCCCAAGCTCGTCCGAAGCGTAAACCCTTGTTGGCGTCAAGGATATAAAACTCGAAGCCAATGGTTGCCACCATTGTTCATGGCCACTCGCAGCTGAAAGCTCAAACAGGCCATTCTTTTGTGAAGAGAGATAGACATTATTATCAAGTACAGTTACCGGTTTGCGTAATGGGAAAGAAGTACGAATTCTCCACTTAACAATCCCGTTTAAAATATTCAGGCAGTACAGATTCTGGTCTTCCGAAGCAAGAAAAAGACTTTTCCCGGACTCGGCTAAATTGGCTGAAATCGGGGCATCTGTTTCAAATTGAAACGCCAGTTGACGATTATTGATGGTCACAGAATAGAGTGATCCATCCTGACTGGCAAAAATCAATGAACGAGAAGTAACGATGGGAGGTGTATTGATCGTATCTCCCGTCTGATAGGTCCAGCGAATGGCACCATCCCGCCAGCCTGGCAGTTTTGACTCATTGTTCAATTCTTTCAGCTTCTTCAAATCCCAGGCATAGACTCGTCCCTTTAATGTTCCAACATAGATCATATCTTCATCAACTGTCGGACTGGTCGAAGCAGAATTGGGGAGTTTCAATTCCCAGTTGATTTCTCCATTTAACCTGTTGATAGAGAATAGATTCATACCAACAGTAACAAAGACATGCTTTGAATTTGAAACGGGGGGATAACTAACATTATTGCCACGACCCAGTTGAGTGGCCCACAGTTTTTTTCCGGTTTCATTATTGAAAGCAGTTATGATTCCAGAAGTTGAAAGCGCATATAAATTGATTTCATCCAGTGAGAGATGGACAATTCGGTCTCGATGTGGATCCACAGTTGCCTGGCCCCACCAGACGCGGTCTAAATCAAACTGAACCAGCTCGCGTTGAGAAAGTAGCGAGATCCCAACCGATGATTCATTGAGTTTCTGAGCCATCAGACTCTCAGTTGATGACACTGTCAGAATCAACGCCAGAAAACTAAAAGCCAAATTCTTCCAACCAGCCATATTACTATCTTTTCAATTATGATTTCAGGAAACAGATTTTGATTGATGAAAGGGAATCTTCACAATCAATGAGCGCAAAACAGAATCGGTTCTCCCCAATTCTACATCACGCATACATGACCTTCGGAAGATGTCATTAAAAACAGACCCCGATTGTTGATTCATACCAACCTCGCATGACTCACAAATCCTATTCTACCCACTCTCCCAAACAGGAAGCCAGCATTGTTCGGGCTTGATTTTAATTTTTTCGCCCTTCACACTGAACATTTTGTTGCTGTCTCTTGAATATGCTTCGAATTGAATGATTTTACGGATTATCGAATACCGGGATCTCTCTTCTCAGATTGAGATTTGCGGGCCGCAAATTACCAGCATGAGGAGCACCACACAGCGATTCAGAACTACCAATTCATGCACCGAAAGTCTACAATATAATTAGGGTTTGGTATGAACCATTCCCCTGTATCAAGAGTTCCCATCGAAACTGCTCGAAATCTTCGAATACCATCTATAATCATGAGTGAACTGGTATGAGAACAGGCATCACAAATTCATTTCTAAACACTTCGATCCATGTTTTCAGAATCGTGATTCTTTTCACATTGATTCTTATTACTGGCTTCCCACTCACCCTTGCGCGCGCAGATTTGCTCAAACTTAAAAATGGGGGTGAGATTCGGGGTAAACTTCTGCCACTTTCAAACTCTGGATCGAAAGAGGTTCGAACTGTTAAAACTCTCACAGGGGGGTCCATTACAGTTGATGCGCAACAGATTGAATTTATCACGAATCGTTCGCTTTTGATTGAAGAGTATGAAACAAAATCTGTCGAGATTGAGAACACCGTCGAAGCCCACCTGAAACTTGCCCACTGGTGTTCACAAAAATATTTGCGTTCACAAAGAAATCAGGAAATGGAAAAGATTCTTCAGCTTGATCCCAATCATGCGAAAGCCCGTGCATCCCTGGGATATACAAAACGGGACGGCGAGTGGATGACTCGTGATGAAGCCATGCGTAAAAATGGTTACATTAGATACAAGGGACGATATGTGTCCTCTGTGGAATTAGAATTACTCGAAAAAAATGAAGCAGAACTGAAAGAAGAACGTAAATGGATCAAGGAAGTGAAACTCTGGATGGCCTGGATGAACAGCAATCAGGTGCTACAGCAACAGGATGGATTAAAAAAGATTCAGTCCATTAGAGATCCACATGCCGTCGCTGCTTTAGCCAGATTGATGGGAAAGCATAATAATATCATGCTGCGGTCACTTCTTGTTTCCACCTTGACTCAAATTCCTGGAGACAAGCCACTCCGTCCACTGGCCGAACTGACTTTAACAGATCCCGTGCAGGCCATACGTAACACTGCTCTGGCAGCCCTTACCAAACGGGATGCCACCCGCGCGATCGCTTTTTTTATAGAGGCATTAAAAAACAAATCCAATCTCATAGTCCAAAGAGCAGGAAATGGTCTGGAAGCGATCGGTAATCAATCGGTGGTGCCGGATCTGATCTCTGCATTGACAACCAGCCATATCTATCGCGTCAGAGTGCCCGATGCGACATCGACTTATAGTTATAATACGAATGGTACTTTTGGAAATTCCGGTGTAGTCCTGCCCCCTGATATCGAAGCAGGATTATTAGCAGGTCGCTACCCGAACGGCGTGATCGTGCTTCCCAGTCAACAACCCAAAGTACGTATGCGAACCGTCTCTGTGAAACACATCCATCAGAATGAATCCATTTTGCTGGCATTGCAAAA
>NZ_CALEMX010000184.1 GCF_937910335.1 uncultured Gimesia sp.
AAGTTCCGCGCCTTTTTGCAACCAGACTTTGCAGGGACTATCAATGGGCGCGTTAAAAGGGATTTCGATTTCCAGTCTCCCTTCCGTGCCATGCATGTGTACCCTTTGATAAGGGTTGAGTTGGGTGGAGCAGGTAAATGTGGAGGTACCACTTCCAAAGTCGAGTGTGGCGGAACTCAAACGATCCGTGCCAAGAGTCGCATCATATTCTGCAATCCCGGATACGCGTTGGGGCTCGGCGTCAAAAATAAATCGTGAAAGTGAAATCGGATAACAGCCAATATCCATTAAACCACCTCCTCCAATGTCTCGCTGGTTACGGATATTGTGTGGGTCATCATTAAAGTAGGAGAAAAAAGACTGGATGGTGCGTAGTTCTCCAATCTCTCCCGCCTGGATTTTCTTTTTTACCAATTGCCATTGAGGGTGATGGCGATACATGAATGCTTCCATCACCTTCAATTCAGGGTGTGCGCTGGCACAGTCAAGGAGTTGTTGACCTTCTGTAGAAGATAAGCCGATCGGTTTTTCGCAGAGAACATGTTTACCGGCTTCAATGGCCTTGATTGACCAGGGAACATGCAAATGATTGGGAAGGGGATTGTAGACTGCGTCGATCTCAGGATCTGCCAAAAGTGCTTCATAGGACCCATAGGCGCGAGGAATACCCAGTTCTGTAGCCACCCTTTCCGCCTGCTCCTGATTGCGTGAAGCGATCGCCGTGATGTCGCAGAACTGCCCTTTCTGCATTGCAGGGATGACCTGTACGGTTCCAATTTTCGCTGTACTGAGTATACCCCAGCGGATTTGATCGCTCATGATGATGCCCGTTCGATAAAGAAGTTTTCCAAAAAATGCAATCGGAGGCTATTCTCAGATCATGAATCAAAACGAGCTGGCTGTAAAGCGAAGCGGGTCTGGCTCAAGCGAATCTGATCCAATGCAGGTCTGATACAACCAAACCGCTGAGAATCATGCTGGCACTCTGCTGAAATGAGTGCCGGGTTCAACAGCAGCTGGCACAAATTAAAACAGGATGGTTATGTCTGCTTTTTGTTGGTTTGAGAATGAGGGGGGAATTGAATCTGATAAAATATTGTGAGCAGTTGAAACTGATATTTTTTCATTCGGGGAGAGTGTGGTTTCGTACAAAGTATTCATGGCTATATTAAAGACAATCCATGTCGTGGAGGCGATTGCTTGAAGCACGCTGAGGTTTTCTGTTTTGGTTTCTCAAAATATCCCCATTCTTGAGAATATTGAATCACGTGCCTCCCGACTCCAAGAAACTTACCGTTAATGTTCTTGGGAAGGATTGCTTAGTTTTCTTGATGCTTCTATTCTTCCTGTTGAATTGGGATTTCTTCTCTATCTCCAGGTAAAAAGTCATCTCTGGCCATCGGTTGCCACATCAATTTCAGATGCAAATTCTGCATTGTTGATTTGATTTTGCGCAATAAGGTCTTATCAGGTATTATAAAAATGGATCGTTTTCTGTTTCCCAAATGGGTGAATACAATTGTTCCGGTACTGGGTGCGCTGGGCGCAATTGGCGCCTTGTACGTTGCAGGTATGGTTACTTTTGGGGCAAGTCCTGAAACAACTGATGTCGGCTATCAGCCTGAGCAACCGCTTCCGTTCAGTCATGCATTGCATGCCGGTAAGCTGAAGCTTGATTGCCGCTATTGTCATAATACGGTCGAAGTTGCCGGGCATGCAGCGATTCCGCCGACCTCCACTTGTTTGAACTGTCATAGTGGTGCTGATGCGAATGGCGTTGTCAATACGGTGTCTATTCACTCTACCAGTGCCAAGCTGGCTCCCATTCGCGAAAGTCAGGCAACGGGAAAATCGATGAAGTGGCGGCGAGTTCATGACTTGCCCGATTATGTTTTCTTTAATCATAGTGCCCATGTTCGCCGTGGTGTGAGCTGTGTTTCCTGTCATGGTCGTGTGGACAAGATGGAAAAAGTGACTCAGGTCAAGCCGCTGAGTATGGGTTGGTGTTTGAAGTGCCATCGGGATCCTGTGCCGCATCTTCGTCCGCCCGAGTTTGTGACTAAGCTCGACTGGAAGGCTGAAGGAGACCCGCATGAGGTGGGTGAAAAGGTTAAGAAGGAATTGAATTTGAATCCTTCTACAAATTGTTCTACGTGTCACCGCTAAGGGGTTCGGTTGTGGATAAAAAGTATTGGCGAAGTTTGAAGGAATTGAATTCCACGCCTGAGTTCGAAGAGATTTTGAATCGCGAGTTTTCAGCAGCGGCTTCTGAGTACCCTGAAGGTGTTTCGCGTCGTCGTTGGATGCAATTGATGGGTGCGTCTGTGGCTCTGGCTGGGGTTTCAGGCTGCCGTTGGGAAGACGAAAAAATTTCTCCCAGTGTCTCGCGTCCCGAAGGTCTCATTCCCGGTATGCCTCAAAAATTTGCCACGTTCATGGAACTGGGCGGCATGGCACAGGCTTTACTGGTGACCTCTTATGATGGTCGCCCCATTAAAGTAGAAGGCAATCCTGATTCTGCTCAAGCTCAAGGCGCCTCTTCTGTTTTCGCACAGTCGGAAACGTTATCGTTGTACGATCCCGATCGAGCCGTGGGGGTTGTGGAACGCAATGCAGGAACGCGTTATTCACGCGATTGGCAGGCGTTTAGCGAGTATGCGGATTCTATTTTAGGTCCGGCAAGACAGGATGGTGGCGCCAAGCTGCGGGTTCTCGCAGATGTGAGTTCTTCGGCTGCCCGAAAGAATCTTCAGGAAAAATTTTCAGCCCTGTATCCCAAATCGCGCTGGTTTGAATATACGGCCGATTCGCGGGATAATGCTTACGAAGGAGCCAAACTGGCATTCGGGGACGTGGTTCGTCCGCACTTCGATTTGAGCAAAGCCAACATTATAGTCTGTCTGGATGAAGATCTGCTCTCTGAGCATCCAGCCTCTTTATTGCACGCTCGAGACTGGGCCGCTCGGCGTGATCCTGCTGCAGGAGAGATGAATCGCCTGTATGCCGTCGAAAGCCGCTTTACTACGACCGGGCTCTCCGCTGATCATCGATTGCCTTCGCGTTCCGTGGATATCGGTTTTTATCTGACGAAGCTGGAAGCACAGGTTCAAGCTCTCTTATCAGGCAAAAAAGCTGAGGCTGCTGGCGATGATTATGCCAGCAAAGTCATGGCGGCGATGGCCGACGATCTGGTAGCCAACAAGGGTGCCAGCGTAATCGCCATTGGAGCAAGCCAGCCCGCTGAACTACATGCCCGCGTTCATAAATTAAATGAACTGTTGGGTAATGCCGGGAAAACCATTCGGTATTCGAAAGAGCCTCTGGCAACAGATGTTTCTTCGGTCGAAGCGTTAAGAACGTTAGCCGGTGAAATGCAGGCCGGCTCTGTCGAGACTTTAATCATTCTCGGTGGAAATCCCGCTTACAACGCGCCCGGCGATATCGATTTCGTATCCGCTTTATCCAGCGTGCCTAACGCGATCCATCTCGGCGAATACGAGGATGAGACTTCGCTGTTGTGCCAATGGCATCTGCCCAAAACACATCCCTTTGAGCAATGGGGCGATTCCCGTGCTTATGATGGAACGCTTTGCGTGGCACAGCCTTTGATTGAGCCGTTGCACGATGGAAAATCGGAAGTGGAATTACTGGCCCTTTTAAGTGGTGAAAAACATCCCGTTGGGCTGGATCTGGTGAAAGAAGCTGTGAAAGGCTCTTTAGATTCAATGGCCGTGAATGCCTCCTGGCGTCGCCTGGTACATGATGGCGTATTAAAGGGAAGTTCACTCGAAACTGTCTCGCCCAAAGTGAAGGCGCTGCCTGCCGCGAAAATCGTTGAGGCTGCCGGTGAAGAGTTGGAACTGGTGTTTTATGCCAGCCCTCAGGTTTATGATGGCCGATTTGGAAATAGTGGCTGGTTGCAGGAAACCCCTGATAATCTGACAAAAATCACATGGGATAACGCCGCTATCATTGCTCCTAAAACGGCGAACGATCTGGGAGTCGATTTTGGTTCAGTTGTGAAGTTGATCCTCGAAGGAAAATCTATCGAACTGCCCGTTTACATTCTTCCGGGTCAGGCTCCGAATTCCATCGCCGTCGCTTTAGGCTATGGTCGTACAGCAGCCGGCTTAGTTGGCGGAGATGTTGCCCGCGATGTTGCACCCGTTGGTGAAAACATTGCCGCTCTGCAGTCCAAAGGGGCAATCAATTTTGCAGCCGGGCTGAAAGTTGAAAAAACAGGCAAAGAATACGAACTGGCAATTACTCAGGACCATCACAGCATCGACGCTGTTGGCGCGGGTGAAATTCAAGGACGCGTGGGCCAACTTGTACGTGAAGGCGACGTCAGTGAATACAAATCCGATCCCGGTTTTGCCAAAGAACGAACGCATCATCCTCCCCTGAAATCTCTGTGGGATGTAGAGGGAAAGCCTACCTATACAGAGCTGTCCGCTGAGGGGCAAGCCTGGGGAATGTCAATCGATTTGACAAAGTGCATCGGCTGCAATGCCTGCTCGGTCGCTTGTCAGGCAGAAAATAACGTTCCGGTCGTAGGGCGGGAACAGGTACTTAACAGCCGTGAGATGCACTGGATAAGAGTCGATCGCTACTTTACCGGCGACGATGTTGATAACCCCGGCGTTTCGATTCAGCCGATGTTTTGTCAGCAATGTGAGTTGGCTCCCTGCGAACAGGTTTGTCCGGTTGCCGCGACCGTGCATAGCGACGAGGGGTTAAATGACATGGTCTACAACCGCTGCGTCGGAACCCGTTATTGTGCTAACAACTGTCCCTACAAAGTGCGACGGTTCAACTACTTCAACTTCAACAAAGTCTATGAAGATCCTAATCGGAAATTGCAGGCTTTGGTTCTGAATCCTGAAGTCACCGTGCGTCATCGCGGAGTGATGGAAAAATGTACTTATTGTGTGCAGCGTATCAAAGCTGTGCAAATCGAATCAAAAAATGAACAACGTCCGATTGAAGATGGTGAAATCGTGACTGCCTGTCAGCAGGCATGTCCGTCGAAAGCCATTGAGTTTGGCGATCTGAATAATGAAAAGAGCATCGTCGCACAAAATCATGCGAATCCCAGATCCTATGCCGTTCTTTCGGAATTGAATATTAAACCCAGAACAGCTTATCTGGCCCGTATTTTGAATCCGCATCCTTCGCTAGCCAAGCCTGCAACAAAAGGGCATGGTCACGGAGATCAGCATGCTGACGCGGACCACAAGAAAAAAGCGGAAAAACATTAGAAGTGATTTGAGAGACACGATTTTTTTAGTGACGGTTAATTAACCAATCCTTTTGAATTTATAGAGCAAAGATATCAAAAGCTATGGCTTCAGTAACAACAAAGCCTATTGACACAACAACGATCGAAGTTCCCGGCCAGCGCGCTCCGCTTGTGCTTGGTTCACCCGATTATGGGACTGTAACAGAATCCGTCTGCCGGCTGGCTGAATCGAAGACTCCCATGTCATTTTATGTGGCACTGGGGATCTCTGCCTCCCTGATGGGAATGTTGTTTGGTCTGATTGGGTACCTGATCATTACCGGTGTTGGTGTCTGGGGTAACCGCAGCCCTGTATTCTGGGGCTGGCCGATTGTCAACTTCGTGTTCTGGGTCGGTATTGGTCACGCGGGAACGTTGATTTCCGCGATCTTGTTTTTATTCCGTCAAAACTGGCGTACCGGAATTAACCGCGCCGCGGAAGCGATGACAATTTTCGCTGTGATTTGTGCCGGTGTGTTTCCTGGAATTCATATTGGTCGCGTCTGGCTGGCATACTGGCTCTTCCCGATTCCCAACCAGATGGAAATGTGGCCTAACTTCCGTAGCCCCTTGCTGTGGGACGTCTTTGCCGTATCGACCTATGCGACCGTTTCTTTGTTGTTCTGGTACATGGGAATGATTCCCGACCTGGCAACTTTACGGGATCGGGCAACCGGAAAGATTCAACAGTTCGCATACGGACTGTTCTCGCTGGGATGGAATGGATCTTCGCGGCACTGGCATCGTTATGAAAGAGCATATCTGTTGCTGGCAGCTTTGGCGGCACCGCTGGTGTTAAGTGTGCATACCATCGTGAGTTTTGACTTTGCCGTTTCGCAGTTGCCCGGTTGGCATACAACGATCTTTCCACCTTACTTCGTCGCGGGGGCCGTCTTCAGTGGTTTCGCGATGGTGTTGACGTTGATGATTCCTGCACGATCCATTTGTGGTATCGAGGATTTATTAACTGACCGTCACCTGGAAAATATGACCAAAGTGATTATTGCTACCGGCTCTATGGTGGGTTATGCCTACGCGATGGAGTTTTTCGTTGCCTGGTATAGTGGCAACCGCTATGAAACGTTTGCCTTTATCAACCGGGCCTTTGGTCCATATGCCTGGGCTTACTGGATCATGGTATCTTGTAACGTCATCAGTCCTCAATTGTTCTGGATTAAGAAAATTCGCACCACTCCCTGGATGATTTTTGTGGTTTGCATTTTTGTGAATATTGGTATGTGGTTTGAGCGTTTTGTGATTACAGTGACATCGTTGAGCCGTGATTTCCTGCCTTCCAGCTGGGGATATTTCAAGCCAACCATCGTCGATGTGTTAATGTTAATTGGTAGTTTCGGTCTGTTTCTAACTCTGTTCCTGCTCTTCTGTAAATTCCTGCCGATGGTGGCAATGGCAGAAGTGAAAAGTGTCATGCCCCGACCCGGTGGTCAGGGCGATCACTAAAAGTGTGTGCTAGCGGAATGTAGTTTTCAGTGACGACTTAACTCATTAGTTGAATAAAAAGATTATGGCGACCACAATCGAACAATCAGAAAAAACTAAAGCAGAGCCCGAGCTGATCGGGTTACTGGCCGAGTTCGATGATCCACAGGCGTTGATCGATGCATCGATGAAAGTCAGAGATGCCGGCTATCGCAATTGGGACACGCATACTCCGTTTCCGCTGCATGGTATCGATGAGGCAATGGGCATCAAGTTTACCATTTTGCCCTGGATCGTTGCCGCCTGTGGTCTAACCGGTGGTACGATTGCCGTGGGCATGCAGTACTGGATGAACGCGGTAGACTACCCGTTCATGATCAGTGGTAAGCCGTTATTTAGTCTTCCCGCCTGTATTCCAATCATTTTTGAACTGTCCGTTTTACTGGCGGCCTTTGGTGCTTTCTTTGGAATGCTGGGCTTGAACCAGTTGCCTAAACTCTACAATCCCCTGTTCAAGTCAGACGCATTTCGCCGAGTGACCAATGATCGATTTTTTATCAGCATGGATGCCAGCGATGCGAAGTTTTCCGAGATTGATTCTGGTGAATTTCTGAATTCATTGAACCCGATCAGCGTCGAAGAGTGCTGGTCTGATGTTTCTTCTCCCAAGCTGCCGCGAAATCTGGTTCTCGGTTTGAGTCTGGTGGGAGTGATCATGCTCTTGCCACCGGCGCTGGTAGCCTATAAACGCTCAACGACAACGAATACCCCACGGATTCATATCATTCCCGATATGGACTTTCAGCCGAGTTTGAAGGCACAGAATACCACAAATCTGTTTCCTGATGGCCGAGAAATCAGGCCCAGTATCAAAGGGGCGATCCCCCGCGGTCAATTTAAAGACGACAACATTCCTTTCTATTACGGTTTAAAGGAACTTCCCGAAGATCGGGATGTCGTGGGCATCGCTTTGCAGGATGAGAAAAAAGCAGACGCCAAGAAAGCAGATGCGAAAAAACCCGTTGAAGCAAAAGCCGCTGATGCGAAACCTGCCGCAGGGAAACCCGCTGTTGTTGACGCCGCTGCAGAAGCAGCCAAAAAACTGGATAAGCTTCCCTGGGTAACAGAGTTTCCAATGCCTGTCACCGAAAAGATGATGGCTCGCGGAAAAGAACGATTTCGTATTTACTGCTCTGTCTGTCATGGATTGAGCGGCGATGGTGATGGACTGGTTTCATTAAGGGCGATGGAATTACTTCAGGGAACCTGGGTCAAACCGGCTTCTTATCATACAGACAATGTGCGAAAGCAACCCGTTGGTCGGCTCTTCAATACAATCAGTAATGGCGTCCGTAAGATGCCTGGATATAGCGCACAAATTCCACCAGAGGATCGGTGGGCCATTGTTTTATATCTGAGAGCCCTGCAAAAGAGTCGCTATACAGACGCGAATACACTGAAAGATGACGAAAAAAGTAAGCTTCGAGATACTAAATAATTAAATTCCCCGGGCAACTTGTTGAATTTTATTTCGATCTAAACAAGAAAAGTTATGCAAACTTCACCTGACACAAACAATAAGATTAACGTTCAAACCCTGGCGGAACTGGGTCCCCTTCCGATGAAGGTATCGCTCGGCTGTGCCCTTTTGCTACCGGTGGCCTTCTTCTTAGGTTACTCAAGCGAAAACGGGATGGAGAAATTTGCGTTTTCTTATCTGCAAAGTACGTTTTTCTTTCTAAGCATTTCACTGGGCGCTTTGTTCTTTGTGATGATTCAACAATTAACGCGTGCCGGCTGGAGCGTTGTACTCCGCAGATTGTCTGAGTTTATCTCAATGGGCGTGGTTCCGCTGGCCGTGCTTGTGTTACCGATTGTTCTGATGGTACTTGCTGGGAACGATACTTTGTATCCATGGGCCAATGCTGAGGAAGTGGCGAAAGACCATCTTATGCCAGCGAAAGCACCTTTCTTGAACAGTGGTTTTTTCGCTTTACGATATGTGATTTATTTCGGATCGTGGATCTTTCTGGCACGTTTCTTCTTGAATAAGTCTGTGGCTCAGGATGAAAACGGAGACCCTGAATTAACACTGTTGATGGAACGTCGCAGTGGCCCGGGACTTTTGCTGTTTGCGTTTACATTATCATTTGCCGCCATTGACTTTCTTATGTCGCTGGATCCTCACTGGTTCAGTACCATCTTTGGCATCTATTATTTTGCCGCTGGTCTGGTTGGTTTCTTCAGTACGCTGGCAATCTGTCTAATTTATCTGCGCAGCAAAGGCCTGTTACAGGCGCCTGTTTCGATTGAACATTTACATGATGTCGGCAAGTTATTGTTTGCATTTAACTGCTTCTGGGCTTACATCGCGATTTCACAGTATCTGTTAATCTGGTATGCCAACATTCCTGAAGAAACAATCTTTTTCCAGCATCGCCAGGAACATGGCTGGGGAACGATTTCTTTGATCCTGGTCATCGGGCACTTTATGATTCCGTTTGTCTTCTTTATGTCACGTTGGATGAAACGAAATCCCAAAACGCTTTTCTTCTGGGCCGTTTATCTGCTGGTCATGAACTGGATCGATATTTTCTGGCTGGTCTTGCCGAATGCAAAAGCTGGTGGGGAACCCCTCGGTGTGTCCTTTGGAATGATATTAGTCGATGTCTGTTGCACGATCGGCGTCGGCGGACTTTATGTTGCCGGCATCCTGAAATTAGCCGGTCAAAAATCAGTCATGCCGGTCAGAGATCCAAGGCTGGAAGAGTCACTCAAGTTTCATAATATTTAATCACCGTCTGATCGATGGAAGATCAGTTCCTTTTAGCAAATAAGAGAATTTAACATGTCCGGTCCTAAAGCAGCCTATGATGATCTCGATACCACGATGATCGCTTATGTGGGAACCGTGGGCGCCATCATTACCTTTTTTACGGTATTCGCGGTTGCCGCGTTAGACCTTTCGTTTGAAAAAGCGGAAAACGTAGGGAAAGTGATCGAGGTTCCGGAGAAAAATGCAGACAGCATTCTTGCCAATCAGGCGGCTGGTTTAACGGAATACTTCTGGATTGATCAGAATAAAAATATTGCTGCCATCCCCATCGATCTGGCGATGATTCAAGTCGTTACGGATGAGCAGAAGAAACAGGAAGAAGCAAAAACGAAGAAACCATGAAGCGATATTTTCCATACATTACGATGACGTTTCTCAGCTGGGCATTATGTATTATGCCCGTGCGAGCTGATCGTATGGAAAAGGCTCCCAAAGATATCGAGTCTCTGGATGTGATCGAGCATCTGGATAGTCATCTGCCTGTGGATTTGGAGTTTCAGGATAGCAGTGGAAAACATGTTAAGCTCGGCGATTATTTTAAAAAGGATCGCCCGGTCATTTTATCAATGAATTATTCCAATTGCCCGATGCTGTGTTCGTTACAGCTGACTGCATTGGTAAGAGGTTTGAGAGACTTAGAGTGGTCAGCGGATCAACAGTTTGATTTTGTATCCGTGAGCATTGATCCAAAGGAAACGTATCAGAGAGCCCATTTAACGAAACAGAAATACTTCAAAGAATATAACCGTGCAGGAACAGCCGATGGTTGGCATTTTTTGACCGGCAAACAGCCAGCGATTACAAAATTAGCAAAGGCAATTGGACTACAGTACAAATATGTCGAGGAACGCAAAGAGTATGCCCATCCGGCGGTATTGGTTGTGTGTACTCCCGACGGTCGTATTTCTCGATATCTATATGGAGTTCAATTTCCTGAAACGACTCTGAAATTAGCTTTAGTTGAAGCATCTGAAGGAAAAATTGGTTCAACCATTGATCGGTTTTTACTGTTTTGCTTTCACTATGATGAAACCAGTGGTCGTTATGCACCAACGGCGCTGAATATTATGAAAATTGGTGGGTTTGCCACCATCTTTATTATCACTGTTGTTGTGATTCCCTATTGGCGGGGTCGCAAAGGCAGGCATAGTTTAGAAATAGTGCAAACACAAACGAATGAACAACCAGCTGGCTCCTGATCGAGTTTGGAATCAGTCGGTTATATGAATTTGTGTTTGAACTGGATTTGGTTACGAATTTTATATCTTTAACACTCAACAGTTGATTGTGTGAATGCAGATGAAACTATTCATCCCTAATTTATTAGCGAATGACGAGGCCGGGTTTTGGTTCCCGCCTCAAGGTTCCACAGTGGCAGAGAACGTGGACTCTGTTTACTTTTTTATCCTGTATGTCTGTACGTTCTTTTTCGTGCTGATTGTCGGTTTAATGGTCTTGTTTATGATCAAATACCGCCATCGACCGGGAGTAGAAGCAGAAGTCACGCCTACGCATAATCTACCGTTGGAGTTATCCTGGTCTGTAATACCCACACTGATCACGATTGTCATGTTCTGGGTTGGTTTTACCTCCTATCTCGATATGCGGACACCTCCCAGTTCGTCCTATGAAATTGATGTGGTTGCCAAGAAATGGGTCTGGGCTTTCAAATATCCAAATGGCTGGATTGATAGTGAGCTGCATGTTCCCAAAGGTGAAAACGTCACCTTAACCATGGCTTCAGATGATGTGCTACACAGTTTATGGATCCCTGCCTTCCGGACCAAGATGGACGTCGTACCCGGGCGCTATACTCAGCTTTGGTTTAACGCCACAATAGCAAATGAAAAGGGTTTCGAACTGAAGTGTGCAGAGTATTGCGGTCAGAAGCACTCCGTGATGATTACAAAAGCGATCGTGCATGAGACTCGCGGCGACTTCGATAAATGGTTGAAAATCGCCTCCGATATTCATAAAAACAAAACACCCGTCGAAGCGGGAGAATACTTCTATAAGACCCGCGGCTGTATCCAATGCCATTCGCTGGATGGTGTTCCCAAAAATGGCCCCTCATTTAAAGGTCTATTTGGGAAAGAGCGAAAGTTTACGGACGGGAGTTCTGTGATTGCAGATGCTAATTATATTCGTAGTTCGATTCTTGAACCACAGTCGAAAGTTGTGGTTGGCTTCCGTCCAATTATGCCTACGTTTAAAGGACAGTTAACGGACCAGGATATTACCGCGATCGTTGCGTTCATCAAGAGTCAGAAATAGTAAGCTTATTGAGCAGTGATGATTCGACAAGCTTCATCACGTGAATTTAAAAAAGTGAGAACTTGATTCTCGATTGTGTTTTCAGGATTTTATTATCCGATGTTATTTGAAATTATTGAGGAGGCTGGAAGATGGCAACTGTAGTTGACTCCTCCAATCCAAAATCTAATTATCCGATTCAATACCGTGAACTGAATTATTTGAACTGTTCGTCGGGCTGGAAGAGCTGGTTATTCACCCTCGACCACAAACGAATTGGAATCATGTATTTAATAGGTGTCACTGCTTCTTTCTTCTTAGGCGGTTTATTTGCCGTTTTGTTGAGGACCGAATTATTATCGCCTGCTAAAATTCTGATGGGACCCGATTCCTACAATCAGATGTTTACGCTGCATGGCGCCATCATGACATTCCTGGTCATCATTCCCGGAGTCCCGGCGGCAATTGGAAATATTATTCTGCCTGTCATGCTGGGGGCCAAGGATGTAGCGTTTCCACGATTGAACCTGGGCAGTTTTTTCCTCTGGATGTTTGGCGCTTCTTTCTTTCTGCTTGCACTGGTTACGGGCGGACTGGATACCGGCTGGACGTTTTATACGCCATATAGTGTTACCACTAACACAGCTGTGATTACCGCATTGTTAGGTGTCTTTGTTTTAGGATTCAGTTCCATTTTTACCGGTCTGAATTTCATTGTTACCATTCATACGATGCGACCACCGGGAATGACCTGGTTCAAAATGCCTCTGTTTTTATGGGCCCTGTATGCAACCGCCCTCATTCAGATCCTGGCCACACCCGTCCTGGGGATTACTGGATTATTGCTGGTCGTAGAACGTGCTTTTCACATCGGAATTTTTGATCCTGCCTTAGGCGGCGATCCGGTGTTGTTTCAACACTTCTTCTGGTTTTATTCTCACCCGGCTGTTTACGTTATGATTTTACCTGCCATGGGTGTAGTCAGCGAAGTGATTGCCGTTCATAGCCGCAAACATATTTTTGGATATCGGTTTATTGCCTATAGTAGTATTGCGATTGCCATCTTTGGCTTTTTGGTCTGGGGACATCATATGTTTGTTTCGGGGCAGTCGAAAGTCGTGGCGGTCATCTTCAGTGCCATTACCTTCAGTGTTTCGATACCGTCGGCGATTAAAGTCTTTAACTGGTTAACCACTATGTATAAAGGATCGATTCGTTTTACTACAGCCATGTGTTATGCACTATCCTTCATGTTTATCTTTGCCATTGGTGGTTTAACAGGACTGTTTCTGGCAACTCTGGCGACGGACGTGCATTTGCATGACACCTACTTTGTGGTCGCCCACTTCCATTATGTGATGATGGGTTCCTCACTGATGGGGCTGTTTGCTGCCATTCATCACTGGTGGCCCAAAATTTCAGGTAAAATGATTAACGAATTCTGGGGTCGGATTGGCTGCCTGGGTGTCTTTCTCGGATTCAATCTGACGTTCTTCCCACAATTTATCTTAGGAACACGCGGAATGCCCCGCAGGTATTATACGTATCTGCCCGAGTTCCAGGGGCTGCATATTTTGTCAACGATGGGCGCTTATCTGTTAGGCCTCAGCTCTGCATTGATGGCAATTGTCTTGATTTATTCCGTCTATCGTGGCAAGAAAGCCCCAGCCAATCCCTGGGGCGGCGCATCGCTCGAATGGCAATGTTCATCGCCACCACCTCATAATAACTTTGATCATCCTCCCTTAGCCGGTGATCCGTATGTAATGGAATCGGTTGTTTATAACGAGGAAATCGGAGGCTTTGTTCCTGCTGAATGTCAGGGGGATAACAATGGATCTGGGACCGCAGCAGGAGAGAAAGAAGTTTAATGAATACCGCGGCCACCACGCCTACAGACGAACATGCTGACAACCACGATCATGAGCACCATGATCCCCGGTTGGCGCATCATTTTGACTCGCATCAACAACAGTTTGACACCGGAAAGCTGGGAATCTGGTTGTTCCTGGTAACGGAAGTGTTGTTCTTTAGCGGCTTATTCGGTTTTTATGCCGTCTATCGATCATTGCATCCCGAGGTCTTTCTGTATGCCAGCCAGTTTCTGGATACTGTTTTAGGTGCCACCAATACAATCGTACTGCTCTTTAGTAGTTTAACGATGGCCTGGGGAGTGCGTTGTGCTCAGTTAGGTCAAACGCGGGGTCTGTTGACCTGTCTGGTGATCACTCTTGCCTGTGCTGCGATCTTCCTGGGTGTCAAATCGTTTGAATACACAGAGAAAGCACATCACGGACTTTTATGGGCAGGCATGTATCAGAGTCCGGAACATCACGAGGCAGCTGCAGTGCCTGTTGCTGCAGGAGCTGTCGAATCAGGAGATCATGGAGCGTCACACGCTGACGATCATGGGGCAGCGCACGCAGACGATCATAGTGATGATGCCTTGTTTGAAAAAACAAAACATACTCTCTCTTATATGACGACTGCTTTATGGGCTGTGATTCTGCTCACCGGCATTGGCCTGGCTGCACTTTTCAAAAATCCGAATAAGAAGACTATGGCAGCGGTGCTGGGCTGTGTTCTAATTTCTGCGATTGGCTTACAAATGGGTGCCTATGCCAGTATTGCATATCACCATTTTGGACATGCTGCCGAACCGACGGCGCAAGAAATTGAGATGGCGAAAACTGCTCCTGAAGAGTACGCCAAACAAAAAGAAAAAATTCCCGAGCCTAAGCTGGCTGGGACCTTTTTCAGTGTTTATTTCTGTATGACCGGTCTCCATGCGATTCATATTATTGGCGGAATGGTTGCGATCAGCTGGCTTATTGTGCGAACAGTGCATGGCGCTTTCACGACTTACTACTTTGGTGCCGTTGACTTTATCGGCTTGTATTGGCACCTTGTTGACCTGATCTGGATTTATCTGTTTCCGTTACTGTATCTCATCAACTGACGACGGTTGTTTTTTCAATTTACCTTGAGAAGCGTTTGAGCTTCGAATTTTATAAATAAAAAGAGACGAAAGTATTCATCATGTCAGATCATGCTGAAAGTGATTCTCACGCAGAAAATCCACAATCCTGCCATGTGCATATTGTACCCGTTAAAGTTTTGGTGGGTGTTTTTCTCGCCCTGGTCGCATTGACGGTACTGACGGTCGAAGCAGCCAAATTTGATGTGGGATCGGCTGATGTGATTGTTTCGATGGCGATCGCCACCGTCAAAGCTTCATTGGTTGTGTTCATCTTTATGCATCTTTGGTATGATAAGCCTGTTAATAAAATTGCCTTCTTCTTCTCAATTGTCTTTGCTGGCTTTTTTCTCTGTATGATTCTTTTGGATTCTCATGCGTACGATGATTACGTGCAGGGATACCAACAGGACAAGGCCCCTGCAGTCACAGCTCCTGCTGCTCCGGCACCAGTACCGGCACCAGTACCGGCACCAACTCCAGCAACACCCGAACCAGCGAAGAAATAAAGTTGAATTTGGCCAGGGTTTCAGCAAAAACAGTGAAGAGTTTGCTGCCTGTTGCCATTTGTATTTCTTAGCAAGTGTTTCTGCTTTTAGTACGATGGCAGGTTAGCATGTCCACCTTCCGGAGTCGCGCCATTCGAAATCGATTCATGCAGATATTCACTTCCCGAGATCGGTTAAGCCAGCGAGATTTTGGTCTGGCGATTTTTCTGTTTACCATAGCCGTTCTTTTTCTGAGTGGTTTTCTCGCTTATGTGATCGTTCGCACCAATCTGAAAACCACTCATCAAGTGGCGGCTTTGGTAATCCCTCCTGTACTCTGGTTAAGTACGGCACTCTTACTGTTGGGGAGTTTTTTCATTCAGCGGGCATTGTTCTTTGTCCGAAAAGAAAAGCAGCAGCAATTTCGGAATTGTCTGAACCTGACGTTTCTTTTGGGTGGTGCATTTTTTGTGATTCAGACGATTGGCCTGATTCATGTTTTACGCCAGCACTCGGAAATTTTACTTAGCGTGGCGCAGCTCAAAAACGCTTCTAATTTCCCCAGTAGTTATGGAGTTCTCTTTACCTTTGTCCTCCTGCACGCGCTTCATTTTTTTGTCGCCTTCGGAGTTCTGGGAATGGTGATCTATAAAGCCTATCTTTATCAGTACGATCACGAATATCATTGGGGCGTCCATGCATGTTCGATTGTGTGGCATTTTCTCTTAGTGGTTTGGGTCGTCATGTTATTGCTCTTCTGTTTTGTGGGATAAGTTGTTCGCTATGCAATGTTTATGGTTCAACTACTTGCGATGGAATGACAGGCTTTTCAGCACGACTGGATGAGAATGATGACTTAAAGTGAAGTATTCGCAAGGATCATCTTCCGTGAACGGGAATCTCTATTTCCTCAGGTTGATGGGGTTTACTAAAATGAGGACCTGACGTGATTGTCTTCTGAACGGAAACTTCAGAGAAATTCGGTATCTTATTTTGTTGGTGATGATGCACGGTTCTTCCAGTCAAATCAATACTCAAGCAACTGAGGCGGATGGTCGATCCAGCTTGTTGCGAATGGTGTTAGAATCCATTGTCTCACTGGCGATTGCCGTGATCCTTTTCAGGACCTTTCAGGCGGAAGGTTACATGATCTCCACGGGCTCGATGGCTCCTTCATTGCTGGGCTACCATAAACAGGTCATTTGTCCCCGGTGTGAATTCTCTTTTACCTATGGGGTGGCGTATGACGATTCGGTTTCCAACAATCGATTTCAGGCACACAATCATTCACATGGAGAAGCCCTGCATCAAGTCGGCCAGTATGCGACTTGTCCTAATTGCAGTACCCACTCGATCGATTTGACCAATGTGCCCCGCAATGAAGGCGACCAGTTACTGGTTTTTAAACATGCCTATTATCTGAAAGGACCAGAGCGCTGGGGTGTTGCCGTCTTCCAGAATCCAACGAAACCCACACAGGCGTATGTGAAAAGAATCGTTGGGCTGCCCGGTGAATCAATCCAGGTTCAAGACGGAGACTTGTATATCAACGGTAAAATTGAACGTAAGGACCTGAACACTCAACGTGCGGTTCGGTTGCTGGTTTATGATCATCGTTTTCGACCAGAGGATGATGATTTTTTTCAACCCCGCTGGACTCCGGTTGAAAATGAGGGCGATACGGAATCCCACGGGTCCCACTCCTGGACCTCGCAAGGAGATCAATTTGTTTTTGATGCGACTAAGGGAGATCCATTGAACTCTTCTACCAGAACTCAATGGTCCTGGGTAAAGTATCAGCACTGGATGCGAGAGGGAGGGCATTATTTCACACCGGTTACTCTAAAGGAGTGGCCTGCGGAAATTGAAAGACCAGAACCAGTGTTTGGTCGCGTGCAATATGATGAGTTGAAAAAACAGCTCAGTTGCAAAGGTGCCATGCCAGCAGAAGATTGTCATCGTTATCTGGATCAGACAGAAAATGAAGAATTCCGTTACGCGATGGCATTGCTTTATGAAAAATCTCATGTCGCTCCAGTCATGGATCACTATGCTTACAATAGCGGATTGGAAAATCAGGAATCGACTCCCGTTCACGATTTCATGTTTGAATGCGAACTGAATGTCATTTCGGGCGAGGGGGAGTTTGCGATTGAATTCTTCGACGGGCATCATCGCTTTCGAAATATCATGGACTTCAAACAGGGGCAAGTCTCGCTTTTTATTGATGACCAGAAACAGGCGGTTCGTACGGGCAAACTTCGCGGAGAGATTAGATCGAAAGTCGCGACAGTTGAGATGTCATTGATGGATCGCCAGGTTTTGTTGGCCATCAATGGTCAACTGGTGTACCAGCCTCTGTTGTATGGTGTGAGCCCGAAACCGCGGGCAGAGATACGAGAGCCTGTTCGATTCGGCACGAACGCAGGGCACATAAAACT
>NZ_CALEMX010000185.1 GCF_937910335.1 uncultured Gimesia sp.
GGGTCGGTGACTTTTGAGGGATCAAACCCCTGTAAACGCTGCGTTGTACCTTCCCGATCTCCTCTTACAGGAGAGACCAATCCCGATTTCATGAAAAGATTCATTGAAAATCGCAAAGCCACATTTCCGGCATGGGCTCCGTTGTCCCTGTTTCAGAACATGTATCGCCTCACAGTGAATACCAAACTTCCCAGTCATCCCCTCAACGACTCTACACGCATCCAGATCGGCGATCACATCAAAATCCTACGCGGATAAAATGATTCCGGTCATAAATCAATCCGGTAAATACAGGCAGGAATAAATCGGATAACCGTTACAAGTGTTTCTAAAAGCTAATGGTTAGCTGAATCCACTCCATTTTTCCAGTTCGGAGCAGACACTCCTCATCAGTACGCTAAGTTTCAAGTGTAGCGTTTTCAACGATTGGGACTGTCACACGTCAATAATCTGAAATCGCCTGAAAAAAGATGTCCCCCTATCTACTAATTCGCAAGGAATGGCGATGCTTGTACTCAGCCGAAAAAAAGATGAAAAAATCATCATTGGAGATTCAATCACATTGATGGTGATTGAAATCAAGAACGATAAAGTACGTCTCGGGATTGAAGCCCCGAAAGACGTTACGGTGCATCGTGAAGAAGTGTATGACGCAATCAAAGAACAGAATGCGCAACACAACACAAACTGCGAAACTCCTTAACTACAAACTTTATCTGCTCAAACTGTTTGCTCTTCAACAAGACAGCGATTAGCGATCTTGCGCCTGAGCCCACATCTTGTCAAACAACTTACGCTGTTCCGCCAGCGCAACAACAGTATCCTGCTTAGGTTGCTTCCCCTCTTCAAGCATCAACCAACCGGTATAGTTCGCGCCTGCCATCAGTTCGAAGAAACGCTTATGAGGATAGTCTGAATGTATCAGATCGTGAATATGCGTTGTGGCTCCCAGGCGGTCTTTCACTAACGCAAAATTCTCATCCAGCCCCTTCCCTTCCAGATCCTGCTTATTACAATTCCAGCAAATCGCCACATTGGGATGATCAGCCACGTCTAATATTTTGCGAATTGTCGGAAGATGTGCACATTTACCATGCACTTCCAGACGAATCTGTTGACCCCAGTCAGATCCGTATTTCCCGATTGTATTCAAAGCACGCCCAATCTGCTCAATGGTAACCGCTTCTGAAACGCCTTTTTGAAAGGAATCGGGCTTAACCTTAACGCCACTGCCTCCCACATCATGACTGAGTTTGATAAAGTCTTTCGTATCTGAAATCGATTTCTTCAACACAGCCGCATCAGGATTATCAAATCGTTCATTACTACCAATTCCCACCAATGTCACAGGACTGTCGGCAAATTGTTGTACGACTTCCTGACGCTCCGACTTACTGAGAGTTCGTTCCACTCCATGCGCATGAGTCGTTCTTAACTCTACCCCCAGAACATTGGCCGTTTTGCAATTTTTCAATAAGGTCGGCAGATCCCAATCCTTAGCCCACTGGTAAGTAACAAGACCATATTGAGCCCGGGGATTTGGTTTTTTGGCAGCCAATACGGAACCTGAAAGACCGCCGCTGATTGCGAATGCACCACTTAAAGCAGACGTTTTCAAGAAATCACGACGTGAGTAAAATACCATATATGTGAACTCCCTGTATTTCTAAATCTTTAAGTCAAACAAACAAAATCAGTCATCAATCCCCCGATACAACCAGAAATAGAATGTCTAATGTCCAGCTATCAGGTTTATCCTATTATTACTGTTTTACCCGAGAGAATACAAATGCTAATGCCGGGATTTCTTATCTGAGCACACAGACAGAGGGACCGGGCAACTTTACAACGATTCCACTTCCATTTATAAACAGGGACAGAGAGTCATTGAAACAGGCAAAATCCTCTTCGCAGAGGAAATCACCAATAAACGATCGTTTACTTAGAATTGATTCCGAGAAAGACCATGAACGAAAAAACGACAGCAGAAAAATTTACATTTCAGGCAGAAATCAAAAAACTTCTGGATCTACTCTCGCATTCCCTTTATCAAAATCGCGAAATTGCCATCCGGGAACTGATTTCGAATGCATCAGATGCACTGGACAAGTTTCGTTTTGTCTCCCTGACAGACGACAGCATCAAAGATGAGACTCCCCTGGAAATACATCTTGAACCAGATACCGAGAACCACATCCTCACCATTTCCGATAATGGCGTTGGTATGACTCACGCCGAATTGATCGAAAATCTCGGTACGATTGCACATAGTGGATCACTCGACTTCTTGAAAAATGCTGCCGGTGACAAAAAAGAAGAAGTATCGCTGATTGGAAAATTCGGCGTCGGTTTTTACTCTGCATTCATGCTGGCAGACAAAGTCGAAGTCGTAACGCGAAGTTACCAGGAAGAATCTGGCTGGAAATGGGAATCGGATGGAACAGGCGCGTTTACCATAGAGCCTCAGGAATGCGAAAAAAGAGGAACCTCGATTCGGTTGCATCTACGCAAAGACTTGGATGAATATACAAACGACACACGGTTGAAATTTATCCTCACAAAATATTCCACATTTGTCCCTTATCCGATTAAGCTGGGCGAGGAACTTGTCAATGATCAACCGCCAATCTGGCTCGAACCCAAAACACAACTCACTCAAGAACAATACGATGGCTTCTATCAATACCTGGCACATACTGGCGAAGAACAGGCGCGCTGGCATCTGCACTTAAGCAGTGACTCCCCGTTCCAGTTTCACGCCATTTTATATTGCCCGCAAGCGAATCTTGAACTCATGGGATTCGGACGCACAGAACATGGCATCAGTCTCTGTGCCAAACGCATCCTCGTGCAAAACGATAACAGAGATTTATTGCCCGAGTATTTACGTTTCATTTACGGACTCGTCGATTCGGCAGATCTTCCACTGAATATTTCACGTGAATCTCTGCAGGATAACACCATCTTCCGCAAGATTCAAAAAGTCTTAGCCAAACGTGTGCTCTCACACCTGGCATCAATCGCGAAAGACGATGAAG
>NZ_CALEMX010000186.1 GCF_937910335.1 uncultured Gimesia sp.
CCGGTTCGGAGGGAGGGGGGACCGGGAACAACCGGTCCTTCCTACCCCTATCTTACTGTGTAATGTGTGCGTTCTGTCCAGTTCTGGATTTTCATCTCGGGGTCTGTGTGGCTATTGCATAAAATGTGTGGCTGAATTTTAACGGACTTCTTTACTGATTCTCTGGTAGGCGGCTTCGAGTTCTTCGTCGGTCATATTTTTGATGTCTTCGGGGGACAGTCCTTCTACCCAGGGATCTGGTTTAAAGGGGGTGGCGGAATCGGTGCCGAGCAGTTTGTCGATGCGTTCGCGGGCGCGTATGCGGTCGCGGGTGTTTGATTCTGGTGAATCGATGATGCTGCGATAAAAGTAGAAGGAATCGGCACGGTGCTGTTCCAATGGTGTTTCCAGGCGTTGGCGCATTTCCCGGCGGGCGCTGCTGAGATAACGCTCGACAGAACGGGGGCTGAGTTGGAACTGGTCGGCGATGGCGGTTTTGATTTCAGACGCATATTTTCCAAGACCAATCATTTTTTTAATGAGTCGTAAGATTAATGTTCGTTGTTCTTTTGTCCTGCGCTGTCTGCGTTTGGGTTTGGTGGGAGAGGGTTTCATGAACTGGTTTCCTGTATTGATCTGCTGGTGTTTCCGCATGACCGCGAACAGGGTCCATCTTCTGGATGGGCAACCAGGGGTCAAGTTCATTTTGATATGCGAAGCGTGGTTGCTAGCTGTCTATACGTGTCCAAGCGGTGGATCAGACGCGTCAAAGCGTGACCAAAACGCGTCGATAAGATACGAGCTAGCGGGCACCAGTGAGGAATTGACAGGTGAAGATTTTCAAAACAGAGAGACTTTTATAGTAGCGAGATCTTCAGTGTTCTCGAAAAGCAGTGCGCAAAAAACGCATCTCGCGCGCGACGCGCATAAACGCATAGTGGGATTTCCGATGACTGAGTCAAGAGCAAAAGTGAGCAGTAAACGTGGGAAAAAATTCGTTTGAAGACACTCGAAATTGTCAATTGGTTTTGGTGTTTGGGCTACTTCCCGGGATCAGAAATTTGAATTAGGATGACACGTTGTCATGAATGACTGAAAACATGTTATACTCCTCTCTGTGAGAATGATGAAAAAGTCACGATCAAGTAAGCAATGGAACACACATTTTAAAGAAAAGCTGATACAGTCGATCAGAAAAATGAAAGGTACGATGTCGTGAGAAATCGAAGCCTGGCAATGAGTGGAAGTAGATTGACAGAAGCAGAGGCAGCATCACTCGAAAAGCAAGTAGAACAGGATCCGCAAGATATCGACTCGCGCACGAAGCTCTTGGGTTATTACTTTCTCAAACAACAGCATGTTCCTTCTGCGCGAGAAGCAAAACAAAGACATATCTTGTGGTTAATTCAGAACGCACCAGAGTCTGAGGTTCTGGCAACCCCTTATGGGCTAAACTACGGTAAAATAAATGCAGAGGGGTATTCTCAAGGCAAGGAAGTCTGGTTAGACAAACTGAAAACAGATCCAGAAAATCTGACTCTACTTGAGTATGCGGCGAAATATTTCATGCTGGACGATCAAGAACTGGCAGAAGAATGTCTGCTAAAAGCTCAGTCCTTTGATAACAGTAATCAAAAATGGCCCGCTGCCTTAGGACAACTTTATTCACTGAATATGATAAAACAATCCGGTACCGACGAACGGACTACGGCTCAAAAAGCTCTGGAACAACTTGAAAATGCTTATGATCTCTCGGCAGGATTGGAGCAGGATGTTCTCCTTGCACAACTTGCGAAGGCGGCTCTAGTAGCGCAAGAAATCACAAAAGCCAGAGGGTATGCTGAAAAAATGCTGAGCCAGAATAACTCCGATTGGAACAGTGGAAATCATATTCACCACGGAAACATTACCCTCGGAAGAATTGCAATCGCCGCCGATGATGTGGAAGCAGCGAAGCAATATTTGATCAACGCTGGTAAAACTTCCGGCTCACCACAACTCAATTCATTCGGACCCGATATGTCGCTGGCGAAAGAATTGCTATAGAAGGACGAGAAAGCGAAAGATGTGGTTCTCGAATACCTGACGCTGTGCTCCAAATTCTGGGCGCTGGGCAAAGTGCGTTTGGAGAATTGGACAGATATGGTTAAAGACGACCAGATTCCGAGTGACTGGCGCTAAATGATTTGAGTCAGGCGATAGATTGAAGCATGAAGCATGAAGCTGCGTGGGAGAACGCGCATTGCAAGTAGTTGTGAACAACACGAAGTGGCGCGAGTTGCAAATGGCTATGTCAGATCAAGTGGTTCTAAACTTATTGAGTGGGGGTCGCCGTTTGTTCTTCGACGGCTGGGGGAGGTGTGGCGTTTGGTTTGTCGACGGGTTTATAGATCATGACCATGCCTGCGCCGGCTGCTGCCAGGACGAGTCCGAGAAAGAAACGGAGATCGGGCATGGTTTTTGTTGGGTGGAAGATGGTGATTGTGGCTATGGTATTGATGATGGGGGCGCCGGCAAATACGAGAGGGGCGACATAAATGGCGGCTCCTTTTCCTCCTGCGGTGACCGCAAAAATGACGCAGAGGGCGCCGATGGCACCGGCGGTTCCTGCAGCGATGCCCCACATGATGGGACTCATATTAAAGTTGGTATGGGCTTTCGCTGTTGGATCTTTATCCAAAACAAAAATGAAGAAGGCGGGAATCAAAACGGCGACGAGAAAGTAGGCAACGCCTACAAACAAGAACGCGCGGAGGTTACTTCCCAATTTTTGGGCAGCGACGTGTACCAACGGAACATAAACGCCCCAGGAAAGTGCAGCGCCGATGACAAACATTAACACGACAGCCCATTTCGACATTATTAAAACTCCTGCATTTTTGGAGAGGGGGGATCATTTCGTTTGGTGAGAAATTCGAGTCTTCATGATAGTAACTTTGTGAATTCGCAGCACCCGATAGAGAGGATATTTTATATGAATCAGAGAAAAGCGATTCTGTACAGCCTGTTAGTTGGCTCTTAAGGTCTGCAAAATCGGAGCACGAACGGCATCTGCAACTGCCAGGAGTGCTGCCAGCATACCGGTGAGGAAAACGGTGGAGAGAATGACAATGACGCTGAGCCAGGGAAGATCAGCGCCGGTTGACATCAGGTATGGCAGCATCGCGAGTAACGCGGAGATTGTACCCGAGGCGAGCCCCCAGATGAGTAAAAACGCATTTTCAGAAAGTACAATTAACGCGACGTTGCCGCCTGTCATGCCGATAGCTCGTAAGAGTGCCAATTCACTACGTCGTTCGACCACGTTGCGTAACATGACGGTTGCCAAACCGAATGTACCTAGTAATAAACCCAGGCCGCCTAGAGATTGAAATGTAGAGAGATATGTATTTTGTACGGCCAGAAAATTTGCGAGTCGATTAGAAACCAGGTCGGCATCGAAGCCGAATTCGGTCAGTCCGGTTTCCAAAACGTTGGCCAGTTGTGTGGAGTTTTCCGGTGGGACTTCAATCAGAAAATATTGAAAGCCTGATTGTTCAGGAAAGAGTTTTTGAAAGTTAGTATCCGAGATCAACAGGACGCCTTGAAAGATACTGCCATCCAGCATGCCTTTGATGATCAGTTTATGATCGGGTCTTTCGTCCGAAGGGATGCCGACAGTTTTACCAAGACCTTTATGGAGACTATAGTTCAAAGTATTCCCATCACCGAGAGCGGGAATGGAGCCATCATCTTGTTTTTGATTCAGAATTTTCCAGGGGTTTTTACCCGGTGTGTCTGCAAATTTGAAGCCGCCTTGTTCAATCAATTCTTGAGGAACTCCCAGAATGGTGGGAACATTCGTTTGATAAATATTCAGGCAACTGGCGTTTTCTCCTGGTTTGACGCGAAAGGGGATGACGTTCATTTGCTGCAACAATTTTTGAGTGGCGGGATCATCGGGAATGTTGACCAGCAATTTCGCGCGACCGTCGGTTGTATTCAAATCGTAGATCAAAGGAGACGAAGATTCTGCAATGAGAGAGAAGCCGCCGTTTCCGGAATTTTTGTCGGGAATTTCGGTAGCCGGGTTTCGATGACCGGCGGCGACTGCGACCAGCACGAAGGTGGCGGAGGCAATCAGCGCGGTGGTTAACACACTGCGTTGGCGGAAGCGGCCTGCATTTCGGAAACCGAGTTTGATTAAGGCGAGGGTTCCTTTGCCTTTGACAGGCAAGGCCGATTCGATTCTCAGTTTACTCGACAAAAAGGAGATGCTGGCGATGAGAGAAAGTGTGCCGACGAGAAAGAAGGAAACCATTTGCCAGGAGATGCCGCCAAAGGCTTCCAGTTGTGGGACGAGACCAGTGGCGGATGCGAGAATCAAAATCACAGCGAGGGCGAAACAGATTTGATAGAGTTTACCAATTCGTCGCTTCATTAATTGAGTATCGGATTGAGAAGCATTTACACCAGCTAAGAGGTTGCGAATGGAGAGTTGTTTGAGTTCGGCCATTGCCCGCCAAGTGACAAAGGCAGAACAGAGAATCGCGATCAACGCGCCGATCATCAAGCTGGTGGGAGTGATATGCAGAAATAGAAAGCGCGTTCCAATCGCACCGATCCACCAGGTTTTTAAACCATACAACATCAGTGCGGCGTAGGCGATGGCTGCTATGATGCCAAGGAATCCGCCGAGGAAAATGACGATGAATGTTTCTTTGAAAATCACCTGTCTGATTTGTTGCGGCGTGAATCCGATGGCGGCGAGGAGGCCGATGGAGGATACACGACGATCAATGCCCAGTTTGAACAGGAGTCGGATCAAGATGATTGCGGAGAGGATGATAAAGAAGCTGAGGCCGATAAAGAGTTGTGCAAAATCGGTCGTTCCGCTAGCAGCCATCAAGCCAAAAAACTTAACGGGCTGGACTGTTAAACCCATTTTTAAAGTGTCAATTTGTTTGAGGACTTCATTTCCAAAAACAGGGACCATTTCCTCTACTGACTTATCGGGCAGGGGGCTGACGCGTAGTGAAGTCAAATTTCCAAAGCGACTGTTCCATAACGTCTGTGCGGTTTTTAAAGAGACGAACGCTTTGGGGGTGGCCTTGTATTTATCCCAGTAGGCTTCGTCTCGTTCTGTGACCCGATCGAGTTTCATGGGGAAGGGTTGTTTCCAATCGCCGAAGGTGTCTGCGTCTGTGATGCCATCCATGTCGGGAGTGAGTTTTCGGTCGGCGGCGGGGGTTCCTTCGAGGGCAACGATGCCGCGAACGGTAAATGTTTTTTCGGATTCCGGGAGTTCTCCTCGAGAGCCGACGGTGTGGTAGGTCATGCGGATGGTCTGGCTGACTTTTGTTTTCAAGTCTTCGGCCAGCCATTGATTGAGTACGATTTCATTTTCTTTGAGAGGTAGTTTTGGTTTCTTACCCTGAAATTGAAAGGGTCCAAAGGGGGCTCGTTCAGAAAAGTCGACGCCGGCAACGATGGAGTACATGGAAAAAAGTGGTTTTGAGTCTTGTTGTTTCGGCGAGGGTTGACTGATTTCGTTGGCGATGTAAACCATCACCGGTGAAGTGGTGAGCTTTAGAGACTGGGCGGCTGCGAATCCTGCCTGTTCGATTTCCGGATCGAGAATCATCTGCTCGCTTTCCAGCGAGAGGTATTTAAAGGGTTCGTTGGGTGCAATTTTTAGATTCAAATCGGCAAGTGTTAAGGAACTCTTTAAAATGGATTCCAGCGTTTCTGCTGTTTTGATTGCTGCATATGAAGTGGCGTTCACGTTCTTGTTAGTAGAAAAGAACATGGAATTGATACGGGCAGGTCGTGATTTCGGTTCGCGGCGCGACGCTTTGATTTCGTCGAGGTCCAGGGCTTTTTGGAGGTTGCTTAAGGAGACGAACAGATCGAGTGGCAGTTGCTGGTCTGGCATGAGCGCCAGCCGCCCTGCGTTAGTTGATTCATCGAGAATCGATTTGACAGTGAGAGTGATTTCAACGGACTGTTCTTCTTTTTCGCCTAAAAGGGAATCGCGGGGGATGGCGGAGGGGAGTTCGATCCAGAGTGTGATTTCGTCGCCAACTTTTGCTTGTAATTGTTGTGCGACTTGCGCATTGAGAATCGCGTCGTCGCCTGTTGGGGGTTCGATTCCATTATGTTCCAGCATTGACCAGAGTTGTTCATTGATGCCAAAGGTATTTACCTGACCTACTCTTTGATGCTGATCTGTCTGTTGGCGTGTGAGGCTTCCTCTGAGTACGAGAGCAGGAGCGATGTTTTTAATTTCATCGGGCAGGTCGGGCGAGTTGGCGATTTCTGTGGTCAGTTGTTCGCGGAAGAAACGATGACCTGAAACGACGAAGTCGATTTCCCCCAACCGATCGAAGGTCATTTGTTGCAGGCTGGCACGAACGGAGTCACCGACGATCAGAGCACCCGTAATCACAGCGGTGGCGGCGATGACGCCTAGTAGTACTGCCAAATTGGTACGCCAATAATGTTTCAGGCTCGTGATAACAAATCGCGTCTGATTCATAGAATGAACTCTTGCGAATGATTGATAATGGAAATTTCAAGCGATGTCATTTGCGAGTAAGCCATCACGTAATTCCTGATGTTTTGGGAACAGGGCGGCTAGTTCGCGGCTATGAGTTACGCAGATCAAAATGGTATTTTGTTCCTGATTGATTTCGAGCAATAGTTTCCCGATCGATTCGGTATTACTCCGGTCGAGGTTTCCCGTAGGTTCATCGGCGAGTAATAATCGGGGGTTATTGATTAATGCCCGGCAGACGGCGACGCGTTGTCGTTCGCCACCTGAGATTTGGGCGGGTCGATGATGCATGCGGTCGTGGAGGCCTACGCGTTCCAGTAAGTTTCGGGCACGTTCTTCGGCATCATCGGTTGTTCCCTGGTGGACCATCGTGGGGATCAGGACATTTTCCAGAACGGAAAACTGTGGCATTAGATGGTGATCTTGAAAGATGAATCCGATATTTTGATTGCGATATTCGGCCTGTTGTGTTGTGTTGAGTTCGAAGGGGTTTTCCCCGAACTGGATGATTTCACCACTGGTTGGCTGGTCGAGGACCCCTAGTATATAGAGCAGTGTACTTTTTCCCGAACCGGAGGGGCCGGTAATGGCGAGTGCTTCTCCGCGATTGAGAACAAGGTTGACGCCGGAAAGAATGGGCAGTGATTCCGCGGTGATCGAAAACGATTTCGTTAACTCGCGGACCATTAATTGTTCAGTGGAGTCATTCATATCAGCCCTGTCAGACAAACTATTCCGCGTGATCCTGGGATGATTCAATTTTCTGCTGAATCCACTCCGGGATTTCGATTGATGTCATGGGATTACCATGCGTGAAGTGACAACAAACCGTTTTCATTTTTCCTTTGGCAATTTTGGTTTGATCTCTCCAGAACTCGTAAGCAATGGTCAGCGATTTGACACCGATGCGTTCTACAGCGAGGCGAATTTCGAGTTCATCTCCATAATACACGGGCGACTCAAACGAACATTTGGCAGAGACCCTTGGCCAGCCCACGACCGAGCCATCTGGCTGGGTATCTACAATTGTCAGTCCGAGCGAGCGGAAATATTCGTGTTCGGCCTGTTCCATGTACTTATAAAAATTGGAAAAGTGAACAATGCCCGCCATGTCGGTCTCGTGGAATTCAATACGGCGCGTTGTTTTAAAAGTACAGGACATGCGAAACTCAAATGAAGCGAGTAAGCAGCAGGCTGCGAAAAATAATGATCACAGCCTGTCGCGTTTCCAAAGTAATTAGTAGATGCTCAGCCGAATTAATCTTCCGGGTAGAATCGAGCCATTGTTTCTTTACTGGGTGGTTTTGTAATGAGCGAAACCAATATCATGGCAACGGCAGAACAGACTACCATTGTTGCGACAGGCATCATTCCCAGAAACGTGTAGTTTGGTTTTAAGGCATAGCCGGCCTCTCTAAATAGGTACAACCAGGAACCAATGGCAACCAGGATTCCCGCATAGGCACCGGCTTTTGTCAATTTTTTCCAATAGACGGCGGCAAAAATGATTGGGAACAGACTGGAGAATCCACTGAAACACCAGACGCCCAGCGTAAAGACGCGCCTCGGTTCTAGCAAGCTGAATCCATAAGTGATTGCGACTATGAGAATAATAAACAGGCGGGCCATCAAGACAACCTGTTGATCTGTAAATCGATCTTTTCCGCCATAATGCACTACGATGTCTTCGGTAAACATGGTGCCTAGGCAGAGGAACTGGCTATCCAATGATGACATGATTGCTGCCAGAATACCGGCAGTTAAAAAACCGGCTAATACGGGGGACGTCATTTTTTTGACCATCGCCGCCAGAACGGCATTTGCCGGAAAGTGAGGTGGAAACATGGGAATGCCGTTGAGTGTAGCAGAAGTCGCCCAGACTCCTACAAGAACACAGGGCACCCAGACGATCATAATAAAGAGTGGATGTGCTACGACGGGTAATTTAAACGTAGCAGCACTGCGAGCTGTCAGCCAGTGTTGGAAGAGGTGCGGAAACATGCCGACGGAGAGAGGCACGAAGAAGTAAGTCAGGAAGACCAGCTTACTCATGGGGTGTGGCGCATCCGGGGCCCAATTGCTGGCGCGGTAAACGCCGATCGCTTTTTTGATGGTCCATTTTTTCCCTTTGGAAGGATCATTTGGATCGAAGTCTTTTTCAGGATGTCCAATTTTTCCTGCAAAAATCAGCAGGGCCTTTTCTTTTTCCGCATTCGACTTCCGCGGATATTCCTTCAGATCATGGTGAGTCATTAACTCCGTTTTCCAATTTTCCGGAAAGGGATCAGGCATGACTCGATCGTCCTGTTTCAACAGGGCTTTGTTGGTTTCTTCGTTTGTTAAATCATACAATTTATTTTTAGCGGCAAAGAGGGATTCTGCCTTCGTTTGCCAGTTGGGCATCCGTGGTTTGAATGCTTTGTAGGCTTCTGCTTTTTGATCGGGCGTCAATGTCAGGGTCTTGGCAATTCTGGTGGCGTAGTTGTATTTCGCCATCAATTCCCAGCTCTTATAGCTTTTGGCATATCGTTCAATGTCCGAAGGGGCGACGTCTCGCATCAGCTTGGACGGGTTCTTTTCCAGGACCGCATTACTGGCTGCTTCCAACCCACCTAATTTGTTTGAAATCACGACAAAGGTGACAACACCTAAAATCATGAAAACGATTGTCTGGAAGGTATTCGCCCAGGCGGTTCCCCGCATCCCGCCGAAAAAGACATAGATCAGAACGACCATGCTGATGACCAGTGATCCCAGCCAGGGAGGGATGCCATAGTCGTAAGCGGCGAAGGAACTTTCAAACGCCCCTTCCGTAATACTGCTGATAACAACACCCGACGCCATTACGCCGATCAGCAAGTAAGGAATTACCAGGCCGACAAGCACTGGGAATAGAATAATTCCGATGCGGTCACTTTCGAGTCGGTCGCGAAAAAATTGAATCTGCGTGGTGTAACCGTGTTTATGCCCCCATGACCAGAGTTTAATTCCCAGGAGGAAGAAACAGAGCGAGTGGATAATTCCACTGGAGGATGCCAGCATGCCATAAACGCCGACGCCCTCTTTGTATGCTTCTCCACTGGAACCGACTAAAGCAAATGCTGTCATTGTGGTGCCGAAGATGGACATCAATAACAGAAAAGGTCCAATGGAATGGCTGGCCAGCATATAGTCTTTACTGGTTCCTTTAAACAGCCGGCTCGAAAACAGGCCCAGGCAGAGCAGCATACCCAAATAAATTCCGATGATTACCAACTGGGTCATTATTCTGATTCTCCTGTTTCCTGAGCGGGGGAGTCCTGTGCAATTTCTTCAAGGTGGTGTGGCCAGGCAAATTTTGTGGCAAGAAACCAGACAATGGCGGCACCAATGGAGATCCCGGCTTGATACAGCAGGGTGATGGGCATGAATCCAAAAATGAGTCTTGTATCATCCCACAACCAGTTGTCTTGGTGAAGAACGATCAGCACGACAACCAATCCATAAATGGCGTATCTCATAATGCATCTTTTCTATAGCGAACGATTTGATCAGGAATAAATGTCTTCGATCCTTACAGGAATTCAATTCGCAACTATGTTGACAGAGTCGTTACAGGTGGGTTTGCAAAAACCATAGGGTCTCAATGATTTTGGCGGGAAGTGGAATTCAAGGAAATTCCACTGATTCGCACTGGTCGACTATTGTGACAAAATTTCTGATGACTCACAACGTAACGGTCAGAATTGTGTCAATAAACCTGCTGATCTACCTGAAATCAAGCCGTCAGCGTTAACTTCCGTTTACAAACTTATAGTTCAGTGGATCAGGCACTTATGAAAAGATCAAACATAAAATCCAGGCTTGCAAATGGTATAGGCTCTCCTCAGAATGGTGGCTTGCATAAAATTATCGATCTGTTTCGATTAAGGTTTCTGGAGAGGATAGGGAATTGATGTTTCGTCTAGCACTCGTGGGATTATTCTGTGTCAGTAGTATTTTCTCATCGGAAGTATTCGCTCAGGCGAAAAAAGGTGACAAGAACTTTGCGATTCTGGATATCAAACAGGTCGATGAAGATTTTCATTTCCAAGGCGAATACTATGGCTTGATTGGTACTGATTGTTCCTGGTGCGGGTCTTGTACGATTGGGCTGCAGGTCGTTGCCCGCGGCGATGGCAATTTTGTAGCATCCCTCTATTACGGGGGACTTCCGGGAAATGGCTGGGATCGTTCCGAGAGACGTGAATTAACCGGCATGCGTAAGGGGGATGTGCTGACTCTGAAAGGAGAGGAACTGCTGCTCCAGGTGAAAAAGGGGGGCCGTGTTGATGTACGCGATCTGGCTGGTCATCTGCTGGGGCAGATTTCCAAATATCAACGCACGAGTGTTACGCTGGGTGCAAAACCACCGGTCGATGCCACGGTTCTATTTGATGGTAGTTCTGTAGACCAATTTAAAGATGGTAAAATTACCGATGAAGGCCTGCTGAATGTCGGGACGGAGTTCAAAAAAACGTATCACAGTTTTCGCCTGCATCTGGAATTTCGTCTGCCTTATATGCCTTATGCAACCGGACAGGCACGTAGTAACAGCGGGGTCTATCTCCAGAGTCGCTATGAAGTGCAAGTCCTCGATTCATTCGGATTGGAGGGCGTTGAAAATGAATGCGGTGGGCTTTACAAGCAAAAACGAGCCGACGTCAATATGTGTTTTCCGCCTCTTTCCTGGCAGACTTATGATATTGCATTTGTGGCTCCCAGGTTTGATTCAGCAGGGAAAAAGACGAAAAATGCATTCATTACCGTTTTGCAGAATGGTATTCCCATTCATCAGGATTACTCGATCATTGCCAAAACAGGTGGTGGAAAGCAGGAAGGGGCTGAACTCTTTCCTATTAAACTGCAGAATCACTCGAATCCGGTTCGTTTTCGCAATATCTGGATCGTTGATCTTAGTGACCAGCCCGATCCGGTTTATTGCCATCCATGCCAGTCGCTTCTCTGTGATCGCTGAGCAACCGCGAGTTGCCTCAGATTGGCTTTTTACGAATCGCATCCAGAGCCGGATATTTCCTTTCGCGTCTTGCCTTGCTTTTTAAAGCAGTTACAATAGGTGTGAAGTGTCTTAAGGTGCTGTTGTAATTAGGTATGCGCTTCTAAGTTTCTATTTGGTTCGTTCCCAGGATTGTACTTTTCCGGTTTGAGACAAACGGGAGAATGACAACGCATGGAAAGTCTATTGATCTAATGGATTATTCACTGATTGCAATCCTCGCGTTAGCAGTAGGATTGATGCTGTTAGTCGCAGAGATTTTTATTCCCTCAGGGGGAATTATTGCAGTATTGGCTTTGTTAAGCCTGGGGTCAGCCATCTGGGCCGCCTGGCTTGCCTGGTGGGATACAAACCCCAGCCTTTGGTGGACTTACATCGCCGGTGTGGTGATTCTGATACCGACGACGCTGGGTTTTGCAGTCAGATTCTTTCCCAACACGACATGGGGAAAAAAAATCATTCACGAGGTTCCTACACTGGAAGAGGTAACTGGTTTCAAGGAAGAAACTGAACATCTGCGTTCACTGCTTGGTAAAATTGGAAAAACACAAACTCTTTTGAACCCCAGCGGGTTTGTCCTCGTTAATGATGAACGACTCCACTGTGAAAGTCAGGGGATGGTAATAGAATCTCAGGTGGAGGTAGAAGTGATTGCTGTGGAGGGAGCCAGGCTGGTGGTGAAGGTGGTAAAACAAGTTCCCGCCGAAGGGTCAAAATCAGATTCGGAAACCACTCAATTGAGCGATTCTACAACAGATGACAGGCTTGATTTTGAAATCCCGGAATCCTGATAATTCTAAGTAGTCTCTGGATGATGAGAAGAATTTTCTTTACAATCATCAATAAGAATACATCAATAAATTTTAACAGACCGATTCAGCAGACTGAGAACAACCTTGGATCTACATTTTTCTTAGGATAGGAAAGCCAGTATGAACGCCTTGAATCTTTTGGCAGCCGAAAATACTTCGACAATTACCTGGATTGTCGGAATTGTTGTATTTCTTGGTGTGATGGTCTTTTTTGCCGTATTTGCCAGATATGCTGGTTTATGGGTGCAGTGCAAAATGACGAATGCCAAGATCTCGTTTCCGAATCTGGTCATGATGTCCATTCGAAAGGTCAATCCTACGATTATCGTTCGCTGTAAAATTATGGCGATTCAAGCAGGCATCACTCGTCAGTATGATATTTCGACACGCGATCTGGAAGCCCATTACCTGGCTGGTGGAAATGTCCCCAACGTGATTCGTGCATTAATTGCTGCTCAGCGTGCTAAGATTGAGCTCGACTGGCAGGCCGCTCAGGCAATCGATCTGGCGGGGCGGGACATACTGGACGCGGTACGAACGAGCGTTTATCCCAAAGTGATTGATTGCCCGGATCCACGAAAAAGTAACAGCACATTGGACGCTGTGGCCGGCGATGGAATTCAGTTGAATGTACGTGCCCGCGTCACCGTGCGAACGAACTTAAAACAGTTGGTGGGTGGTGCAACGGAAGAAACCGTGATTGCTCGGGTAGGCCAGGGTATTGTACAAGCCATTGGTTCAACAGAATCTTATAAGAAGGTACTTGAAAATCCAGATAAAATCTCAGAGATTGTGCTGGGTGAAGGTCTTGAGAAACAAACGGCTTACACGATTGTTTCGATTGATATTGCCGACATAGATGTGGGCGAAAACATTGGCGCGCGTTTGCAGGCAGACCATGCAGAAGCAGAAATGCGGGTTGCTCAAGCGAAAGCAGAACAGCGTCGTGCTAACCAGAAGGCTCGAGAGCAGGAAATGGTGGCACTAACCCAGGAAAATCGGGCGAAGGTTGTGTTGGCGGAAGCGAAAGTTCCCGAGGCCATTGCCGGTGCATTTCGTTCTAAGAAAATTGGCTTGATGGATTATTACGAACTGAAAAACGTTCAAGCGGACACCAAAATGAGGGATTCAATAGCCACTCCTGAAAGGGAATCGACTTCTGCAACGTAGAGATCGGGCAGGATTAGATAACCATTGCAGCCAG
>NZ_CALEMX010000187.1 GCF_937910335.1 uncultured Gimesia sp.
TTCCTAGATGCTTGAAGTCTTCCAGAAGATTCAAGTGTTTCCACTGCATGCCCACTCCTAAATCTGATTTAATCTTCCAGCCTTCGTCACATTGTTCAAAATATTTCATCAAGAGTTGAACGGGTAATCCACGTTGAACTTCAAACTGTGAATAAACTCCCGCTTCAGCGCGATTTAATGCTTTTGTGCACAAGTCAGTTCCCACGATTTGAATATTCCAATCGATCAGTTCCGGAAAATTTTCTCGTAAGGCCATAACAATGCTGTAGGGCTCCTGACCATTGGAGGAAGCAGCACACCAGATTCTTAATTTTTTTGTGTTTTTTCGCTCGGCAATGAGATCTGGCAATATCGATGTTTTGAATTCTTCAAAAGGACGCTTATCACGGAAAAAAGACGACTCATTTGTTGTCATCGCTTCCATGACTTCTTTTTCCAGATTTTTATCTAATCGACTTCTTAAACTCAACACGAGATCCTCAAAGCCATTCATTCCGTGAGATTGAGCCAGAGGAATCAGGCGGGCTTCTAATAAATACTCTTTATTCTCGCCCAGAGAAAGCCCCGTCGTTTCCAATAAAAATTTTGTAATATATGTATAATCTTCTGGAGACACGAAATCACCACTTTCTATTAAGAACAAAGTCGAACGAGTTCAGGAGCAATACTCCTGAGAGGTAAAACCTGGTTTGCGAGTCCTGCATTAGCAATCGCTCCAGGCATTCCCCAAACAACACTACTCTGTTCATCTTGTACGATAATATAACCTTGACGCTCACTAATCAATTGCGCCCCCTCAATACCGTCATCCCCCATGCCCGTGAGCATGACCGCCAAAACAGAACTGCCATACCATTGTGCTGCTGATGAATACAACGGATTAACAGAAGGACGACAAAAATGTTCTGGAGAATCTTGATTCAATCGAATCACCATTCGATCTTCTTGCTTATCAATTACCATATGAAAATCACCTGGGGCGACATAGATACGGCCTCTTTCTATTAATTCCCCATCAACGGCTTCTGCTGTAGGACGCTTCGTTTCTCGTTCAATATGCTCAGCCAGTGATTTCGTAAATAAAGGGGGCATATGCTGTGCTACCAATATCGGTATCGTAAATTTCTCTGGGATTGCAGATAACACCGCTTTCAGTGCATTGGGACCCCCTGTACTAGACCCAATCACTAATATCATAGGAGTCTTAGTTGGAAGCTTTGCTACATTTGTTCGAAGATTTGTATTGCTCGAGCCAGGTGCTTTATCCTGTCCCACCAATGCCTTGATTAAGGGAATCAGATTGCGCGCTACTTGTTCGATGGCCTCTGATGCATTTTTAGCAACAGGTTTTTGAATACAACCTGCCGCTCCCAGATCAAATGCCTGCAAGGTCACTTCTGCTCCCTTACGCGTCAGAGCACTAGCCATAATTACTGGCATTTCAGGATAATCCTGTTTGAGTTTCTTCAAACAACTAATCCCATCCATCACGGGCATTTCTACATCGAGAACCACCACATCAGCCTGATTATTTTGAAGCCAGGTGAGTGCGGTCTGCCCATGCATCGCAGTACCAACGACTTCAATTTCAGGATCTAAATTGATCGCTTGAGTCATTAATCCTCGAATCACAGCAGAGTCATCGACCAAAAGAACTTTTATGATCGATTGGTTCACAAAACACCTGTTTCTTCCAATTTATCGCGGACAATGTCTTCAGTAAACGGTTTCATAATATACTCATTTGCACCTGCCTGCATGGCCTGCACGATTTGGGGCATATCATTTTCCGTTGTACACATCACAACAATCGGTTGCTTTGCTCGTTCATCAGCTCTCAAGGCAGTTAAGAATTCCATACCATCCATAATCGGCATGTTCCAGTCCAACAAAACAGCATCCAACTCAGGATTCGCTCTAGCAACTTCCAAAGCCTGTTTGCCGTCTTCTGCTTCCAGTACGTTGAGCCCAAGTGTTCCCATCATACGACGGCCCACAAGTCGAACAGCCCTGGAATCGTCAACAAGTAAAATCGTTTTCATTTTCACCGGTCTCCCAGTATGTAAAATAATCTATTTGTGAATAGCCATTACTTCAGAAACTACATACAAATCAGTCAACTGAAGTGAATGGTTAATTAATCTATCATCAGAACTCTAGAACACAATTGATAAGGAAAGGCGACTAAACTCTTATTTCCGTAATTTTCGGGTATTTTGAGTCCTATCCCTCAACAACTTACGCATTATACTTGAATAAAAAACCGTCAAGCCAAACATATGACTCTAACCATATGTCCAACATGACGGCAATTTTTATTGGATATTTGAATAGAGCTTAAATTGCTCTCATTCGTACCAAGAATGCGGATGCAGCTTTGTCTAACTTCACAGATTCCTGAGTCAGACCTTCAGCAGCTGCCTGCATATCACCGGCCGCTGTACCACTGTCGGTAGCAGCCTTTGAAACACCCGATATATTATTCGTGACTTCGGCTGTACCACGAGCAGCTTCAGCAACATTGCGTGAGATCTCGTTTGTTGCCGCAGTCTGTTCTTCAACAGCACTGGCAATTGTTGTTGAGATTTCATCGATCTTGCGAATACTCTCACCAATCGAACCAATCGCTGAAACGGCAACACCCGTCGATCCCTGAATCGCATTGATCTTTTCACTGATCTCTTCTGTCGCACGAGCGGTCTGGCGAGCCAGTTCTTTGACCTCGTTAGCAACCACAGCAAAACCTTTTCCAGCTTCTCCGGCACGAGCTGCTTCGATAGTTGCATTCAAAGCCAACAAGTTGGTTTGCTGTGCAATAGAAGTGATCACTTTAACAACTTGACCAATTTCAGTGCTGGCAACTCCGAGCTCTTTGATCGTATCGTTTGTTTTGTCAGCTTCGGTCACAGCTTGAGATGTCATATGCGATTGGTCCTGCACATGACGGGCGATTTCACTGATTGATGCGCTCAATTCTTCTGCAGCTGAAGAGACCGTTTCGACATTTCTTGTTGCTTCTTCACTGGCAGCCGCTACAACCTGCGATTGACGGGCAGTATTATCTGCCATATCAGCCATGCCCTTGGAGCTGGCCTGCATTTCAGTAGCAGAGGATGTGACCACACTCACGATACCTTGAATCTCGGATTCAAAATCGTCAGCCAACTTAATTTGATCTGTGATCAGCGACCAGGAGATCATCGGACCAATATAGTTATTGTCTTTATCCATAATCGCGGTTGCCAGAAGATCAAGAGTTTCTGGTCCAACTTTGATCTTGGCCCGATGCGGCAGATTCGATGGATCTGCTAACAGGCGTCTCTGCATTTCCGGCGATTTATGAAAGATGTCAATACTCTGACCTAATAACTGATCTACAGGCTTAGGTAATAAGTGTTCGATTTCTTTTAATTGCTTAACTGAGGCCGGGTTCATGTAAACAAGTTCAAAGTCTTTGTTAGCCAACAGAACGTTGATGGGAATCGTTTCCATCATGTTCTGAACGCGAGCCATTTCATTCTCGAGTCTCAGTTTTTCTGTAATCACTTCCCAGGTCACCATGGGACCAATATATTTTCCGTCTGCATCGGTCACTGGACTTACCAGCAAATCCAATTTTTCTGGACCGACTTCAATCGTCGCTCGAGCAGGAAGATTGGAGGGGTCATTCAGAATCCCTCTCTGATAGGCAGGATTCTTGTGGAAAATATCGATGTTTTGACCAACTAGATTTTCCACTTTGATCGGTAAGTACTGCTCGAGAGCACCTAGTTGTTTCACAGATGCCGGGTTCACATATGTAATTTCCAAATCTCGATTAGCCAACATGACATTGACGGGAATATTCTCCATCATGCTCTGAATGCGAGCCATGTTTTGCTCGTCTGCTTTTTTACTTGTAATATCAGATGCATATTTGACGACTTTGAATAGCTTACCACCCTCGTCTCTGATGGCATTGTAAGATGCAGAAATCCAAACTTCTTTACCACCTTTCCCGATACGCTTGTATTCGGCAATTTGATTTTGTCCTGCATTCAGGTTTTTCCAGAATTGTTGGTACTCATTACTCTTTTTGAAGTCCTCATCAACAAACAGGCTGTGGTGTTTGCCTTGGATTTCATCCAGGGTATAACCCAAAGTGCTACAGAAATTCTGATTGGCCGTGACAATCGTGCCATCCATGTTGAACTCGATTACGGCCTGAGCATCGCTAAGTGCGTCTAGCTGTCCAGAAAAATCATTATTTTCTTCTTTCAATTTTGCCTGTGCAGTAACTTCTTCCCAACTCAGTACTGTTCCAGCTGAGTCCCCATTAGAAGACTTGGTTGGACTCAGGCTGATTTCAATATACCGATCACCCAATTGGGCAGTGATCGTTTTTTCTCCAGCCAATCCACTTAACGAAGTTTGCAATTCAGGGATTTGCTGAAACAATTGATCAATTTGTCCGCCTACAAGCTGCTTAGGACCAACACCCAAATCTCCGCTGAGTTCTTCAATCAACTCCTGTCCTTTGCGGTTCAGGTAGGTCACTGTTCCCTCTGTGTTTAAAAACAGTGTAGCCTGGGGACTGAATTCCACAATTCCATAAAATTGATCAACATTCTGCGACTGTTCAGTAGCCGCGCTCTGTTCTGTATTCTGCACTGAATCAATCGACATATCACTATTCTCCTTGGGTTTTTTGATCTGCTCTTCAGACCTTGATGGTTGTTCGGTTTGTAGTTGGTTTTGTTCCTCTGCTGAATGAAGAATTTCTTGAACAGATTCCTCATCTCCAGAGTTGACTCCTTGCGAGCCAGATACAGCCGCCGATTGAAGCTGTTTTGCGCGACTTGAGTCTTTGGCACCTTCAATCATGGTTGTCGCAACAGCTTCGAGTGCCTGACGCCAGCACTCTTCCAGTTCTTCATTCCATGCTTCTTCTGCATACTCGGCCAATACACTTAATCCCGCATTTCCCAGATGACTTCCCTCGCTTTGGCACGTAATTTGCGCCA
>NZ_CALEMX010000188.1 GCF_937910335.1 uncultured Gimesia sp.
ATCGATCAGGTGCTGCTTGGTTTTGCTGTGCTGATCAGTGGCTCAACACTCACGTTGCAATGGCTTGCACTGTGATTTCTTCAGTTATTGAATCAAAACATTCAGGGCCGAGGCTGAAATAAACGACCGTACTTATGTCTGAATCATTACCTGCACAGAATACTGAATCCCCAGCCCAAAAATCGACTCCGAATTACGGCGAGTCGAGCGAACAGCGGTGCTTACCCCAACTGCGCGACTGGTTTAGTGCCAAAAATGTATTTGCCTGGATGTTTGGATTCCTTGAGCGTTGGGTGTTTTCACGCAAGTACAATCGGCTGCTTGCGGGAGTTCCCTTTCTGGCATTCGGCGTGCTTGGCCCGGCTTTTGTGTGGTGGCTAGAGAACGCTCCACAGGATCATGTTGTTCAAAGCTATGAAGCGGCGGTCTCTGCAGCGATCAAGTCGGGCGATGCAGAACAGAGCAGCGTCTTTCTGGAAGGTCTGGTAAAACTCCGTCCCAACGAAAACCGCTACAAATTCCAACTCGCCCTGAACTTGATCGAAAACGGCCAAGAAGCAAAAGGTGTGACTTACCTTAGATCGATGTCGGAGGCAGGGCCCAATGGCTACAACCCCGCGCGACTATGGCTGGCTACCCAGGCTGTTGGACCGACTCCCCGAATCCCGCTAACGGTAAAAATGCAGGAAGATCTATTGCGTCTGATTGTCGCGACGGATCCGATGCATCAAGTGGCAAATCAAATGCTTGCCGAGTTGAACCTGAAGGACGGCAACCTCAAGGAAGCAGAAGACAGACTGCTAAGAATCGTGGAGTCCTCTCCAGCATTAGGGCTGCCCTTGGCGCAGATTCAAACAGCACTTAACAGAAGCCCCGAGCAGATTGAATTTCATCTTGAGAATTCGGTAAGGCATTTCAGTAACCTGCTTTTGACAGACCCGTCGAACATTGAGATGCGAATCAGGTGCGCTGAAGCCCAGGCTTTTGCCGAAAGGTTTGGCGATGCAGAACAGATTCTGAAGGAAGGTCTTGCCCAAAACAATGCTGAGGAACTGCGGTCGGAGCTTTCCCGACTATACTCCAGAATGGCTATCCGCGACCTGCAGGTGTCGGTATTGAATCGTGACAGAAGTGCACGCTATTTGGTGAAGGCGGCACACCTGACTCCGGCCGAAGCTCAAATAACAGAGCAGATTCTGGCACTGGCTCGAGTCGGAGCTGTCTTTTCGACAGCAGACCTTGAACCATCAATCACTGCTTACTCCAACATCGAATCGCGGTCGTTTGAAGACGAGATGCAACTATCGCAGCTTCTTGCAATAGCCGGGCGGTCGGAAGAAGCAATCGCGAGAATGGCCCCCTTGGTTGAAACCGATATCCGATTCAAAGCCATGAAGGCAAAGCATCTGATCGCGACAGGAAAACCTGACGAAGCCGCAGCGGCGCTGAATCAGGTGGTCGACAACTTTAAAAATCGTTCGGAAGCTCTGTCAACATTAGACATCATCACGCATGCAGAGGCATTGATTTTGCTGAGTCAATTCGATGAAGCCCTTGCCCTGTTGCAGGCGGCTATCGAAACCAATAATGTCAGGCCGGAAACCAACGATCGCAATATTGCCGATTCGGAATCTGCGACTCAGGAACGAACCCTGTTACAAACGGCATACGGCCATTGTTGCCTGCTGGCGTTCGACAATCGACAAAAGGAAGGCTCATTCGAAGATCCACAACAAGCCATGCAGCTTCTTGAAGATGCACTCAGAACAGATTCGGTATCTATTGCCGTTTTGGAACGATTAGCTTACCTAAGTTCTTCCGGCACGAACCTTGCCGAAGCCGCTGAAACAGCTTTGACAAGAATGCTGACGGCCGGGATGGGTAATGCAGACATCTACAACATGATTGGAACTCGTGCACTGAACCTGAACAATCCTGCTCAAGCGTGTCGCTATCTGGAACGAGCCTACGCGCTGACACGTTCAAATCCCATGGTGCTTAACAACCTGGCAGTCGCATTAGTTCGTGACAATCCGGAAAACGCTGAACGAGCTCTGGAAATCGCCAACAGTGCGCTGGAGATCCTGAAAGGCCACCGCGATGTGCTGTCTACTCGAGCCGAAGTGTTCATTGCGCTCGAACGCTGGGACGAGGCACTTCGAGATCTTGAAGTTTCGCTTAGTAAAGGAGCGAATAGTCGGGACGTCAGATTACTTCTGAGCCAGGTCTACGATGCCTTAGGTGAAACGACGCTGGCAGAAGAGAATCGCCGCATCATGGAAGCCATGGTGCCGGCACCCGCGACACCTAAACAGGAATGATTGCAGGAAAGCTCCAGGTCCATGTCGACGATATGCCAGCGAATGAATGAATTGGGTCCCACGTGGATCACTGACTTGCCGCGTCGTGCTGTTGTATGAGACGCCGTTTGAACCAATCAGTTGCTGTAATGCGTAAGTGCCGGCGGTTGTTTCGTATCAGAAACTGGTGATGTACGCATCGACTGTCGGCCCCCCCCCTGAACAACTGAGCATACTGAGCATGCGTTCACACCGAAGCCGTACAAGCCGTCGCGATTTCGATTAAGTTCAGTCGCCACGTTTAAGTAAAAGTTTGGGATTTCTCCGATTCTTCAAAAAAAATGAGGTGGGTGTAGAGAAGTGCTTAATCGCACACAAGAATGTAGGAAACCTAGAGTACCCACGCTTCTACTTTATGTGCGGAGATTGTAATGCGCAGGACGGTCGTATTCACTCAGACTCAGACTCTGACTCTGAACAGGCAACGTTTAAGTTCGAGGGCGGCCTTCACCCTGATCGAATTGCTGGTTGTGATTTCAATCATCGCCACGTTGATGTCGTTAATCCTGCCAGCAATCCAAAATGCCCGAGAAGCAGGACGTCGCACACAGTGCCTGAATAACATCCGCAACGTCACCGTGGCCTGCATGAACTTTGCCAGTTCGAACCCGAAGGGCCATCTGCCAGCGCTAAGTTATTATCCCAACGATCCTACGGGATCAGGCTTTCCGCCTCCGTTTCAAGAAGGCTGGAGCTGGGTCGTAGAGATTTTGCCGTATATGGATCAACAGGGCACGTACGACCGATGGGACAAAGCTCTGCCGTGGAACAGCTCTGTCACTAACATAAATGGAGCCGTGAACGCTAACTTGGCGGGCGGCTTGTATATTGAAGCTTTAGCGTGCCCTAATGACGAGTCTGCGTTTCAGGTTTCCGGGGGACTCACATATGTTGCCAACGCCGGATTTGGTTCCCAAACTTCTGGTGCTAACTCTGCCACTGATAGTGAAGGCCACGCTCATTTCAACTCACAGTTGGATTGGAACAGCAATGGCGACTCATCAGTGAATGACACGGAGGATCAGGAAATTTCTTTCCACACCGGGGTATTTTGGCCCCACTTCACCAACAATACATTCGTGAAAAGCCTTTGCACAAACAGGTGCACAGCCCCCGGCAAGATTTATGATGGATCGTCTAACACGTTAATGTTGGGCGAAAACGTCAACGCCGGCCAAACTAACTGGGCCAACCCAAGCTTGAACAGCTGCGGATTTATGTTTCCACTGGAAAGCGGCCCATCCGCACCCACGGATACCAACAAAGCGTCGCGAGCATTGCTCAACAATACGCCGACGGGGGTGAAATTATCCACGGCCCCGTTCCCAAACCAAAAGAAAGCCGGACCAGAAGGAGCTCCATTCCTCAACTCCAATCACCCGGGAGTCGTCGTTATTTCAATGTGTGATGGTTCTGCGAGAACAATTTCCGAAAGCCTTGATAAAAAAGTTTACACACAGCTAATGACGCCTGGGGCCACGCGCTTGCGGACGCTCGCTGGAAATCAGATTTTCAGTGCAGAAAAACCACTTAGCGGGGATTCGTTTTAGCGTTCAGCCGTGGTTAACTGCAATATCGAGTGACATTGGCCCACAATGTTTTCTGCGAGAAGCCCCGCAATAATAAATCACCCAAATACTCTATATTAACAATATTAGTACTTGAAAACCGAAACAACTTAGGCTTCAATAAGCTGCATCCGCGGTAACTGCCCAAGAAATACAAGGCCAGCCATGATATTGAAACGAGTAATAGCGATCTTCGCTTTGACAATGGCATACGCCGGAAACGCTCAGGCGGCGCCGATTAATAACTACTTCATAACCAGTAGTGATAGTTCCGTAAATGGTCTCAAGGCGTTTCCTTGGACAGGAGGATTCACTCTTGGCATAGCAGAGACGACTACCGGAGGATCCCCTGTAGACGTAAGCTTTGTCTTCTCTGGAAGCACCCTCACCCTCACTGAAACCAATTATTCCACTGCGTCGCCACTAAACGCTTCGTTCACCTGGGCATTTAGTGAATTAAATCTGGGCTACACAATTACAGGCGTAACGGCGGGTTCCGCGACTGATGCAGGGGCCACCATCGATTCATTTGATACATCCAACATTACCATTACAACTCCAACGGCTATGACGTTTGCTGGCAGCCCCCACCAATGGGTCTTCAACATAGCTGGTGGAGCAGCAGCTGTACCAGAACCATCTAGCATCGCATTCTTGATGCTTGGCGGAGCTGGTATTTGGTTGAAGCGACGCCGACAGGTTGCCTGAGGCAATACGTCAGTGCGAACACATAAAACGGTTCGGATCGATCTCGGTCCGAACCGTTTTTTTTGGTTAGCCGCAATACCCAACTGAGTTAAGGCGCCAGATGGCCGAATGATGACGGCTCGCGGATTTGCAACAACCTGCCCCTAGCCCGGATATTGCATAGGCGTGTTTAGAATGCGGCTTGCGCGATCTCTCTAGATGTCGATCCGTTAATTGTCATTGGATGAGATGGTAAAGTGTGCGAGAA
>NZ_CALEMX010000189.1 GCF_937910335.1 uncultured Gimesia sp.
TCCCTGCGGGTTATACTTGGCGAGAACAAAATCCATACTGCCTCGGCTGGTTACCGTCTTGTCAGCGAATTGCGCAGTCTCAGTAAATTCACCCGTGACATAACAGTTCCCTTCACGATCAACGGCCATGCCTCGAATTTTGTCATGTTTGCTGCCCCCCTCCTGCTGCACCCATAGAATCGAACGCGTTGATGCATTTGTAGCCCCTTTGTTTTTTCCGGTGTTTTCGCCGGCTTCGGTCGAATGTGTGAATAACAAACATCCTGTCAAAGCAGATAGAAATAAAACAAAACAATGAATTCGACTCTGATGAAATGATATTTTCATGGTGAACCTTCATATGAGAATGCGGAACAAATTCAACCCAATAGGATATATGTTGTATGTGAAGTGCCTGGCAGCAGAAACTATTTTCTTAGTATATTTAAGAATCTATCATAAACCGTCTTGTTCCAACAGGAACGACCGCTTATTCTAAAGATACCAGAGACACTCTTTCTATGAAACCTGTTAGCACAGAAATCTGGAGTCGTCCTATGCGGAGGTTTTTTGCCACTACATTCCTTGTTTCGTTCGCGCTCGCCAACCTGCCCCTTTTCGCGCAATCCGCGACAACATCTGTTGATTACAAAACCGAAATCAAGCCACTTCTTAAAGCACACTGCTTTGCCTGTCACGGCTCACTCAAGCAGGAATCAACTTTACGGTTGGATTCAGGAAAATTAATCCTCAAAGGAGGAGAAATTGGCCCTGCGGTCATCGCGGGTAATTCAAAAACCAGTCTGCTCTATCAGGTACTCACAAAGGATGCGGATTTTGAAATGCCCCCCGCCGGACAAGGGAGCAAACTGAAACCAGACGCTGTTAAAAAGATCAAACTCTGGATAGAACAAGGGGCGATTTTTCCAGAAGACGATCAGCCTGAAGCAGCCCCCGCTGACCATTGGGCCTTCCAGCCGATTCAACGCCCCAAACTACCCGTTGTAAAAACGAAGTTCACCAATCCCATTGATGCCTTTATCTCTCACAGACAGGAGCAGGCGGGACTCATCGCCCAACCCAAAACAGATAAAGCCACCCTGCTCAGAAGAGTTTATATTAATCTAATTGGACTGCCTCCCACTCCAAAAGAACTGCATGCTTTTCTGCACGATTCAAAACCTGATGCCTATCAGCGAGTCATAGAAGATCTTCTTAGTCGTCCACAATATGGGGAACGCTGGGGACGACATTGGATGGATGTCTGGAGATATAGTGACTGGTACGGCCGTCGCGGTGCCAAGGATATGACAAACAGTTATTCTCTCACCTGGCGCTGGCGCGACTGGATCATCCGTTCGATCAATGAAGACAAAGGCTATGATCGCATGATCATGGAGATGCTTGCCGCAGATGAAATCGCACCCAACGATCGAGAGAATCTAGTAGCCACCGGTTTTATTGTTAGAAATTTCTATCGCTGGAATTATCATACATGGCTCAAAGATAACGTCGAACATACCAGCAAAGCATTTTTAGGCCTGACCATGAATTGCTGTGAGTGTCACGACCATAAGTATGATCCCATCGGCCAGGAAGAATATTTTTCCTTCCGTTCGTTCTTTGAACCAATTGACCTGAGACACGACCGCGTACCCGGAGAACCCGACCCCGGAATCTTCCCCGATTACAAACTGAGCGTGCGCAATGGCCCAGTTCGTACCGGGATGGTTCGCATCTATGATCGGCACCTCGATGCCAAAACTAAATTCTATACCGGCGGGCTTGAGTCAAATGTCGTTAAAGACAAACCACCCGTCAAAGCTTCAGCCATTCAGTTTCTAGGGGGAGACAAGCTTCCACTTCAAAAGATTGATTTACCAGTCACCGCCTGGTATCCCGGACTCAAACCATTTGTCATCGAAGAAGAAACGAAAAAACGGGAAGCGGCTTATCAAACCGCTTTGAAAGAGTGGGAACAGCAGAAGACCAAATTAGAGCAAAACATTAAACAACAGGAATCATTACTGGCAAGCCTGCTCGCAAATAGAAAATTCGAACCGAAATCTAAATCTGATACAAAAACAGGAAAGCCCTCTCTCTCTGTGAATCAACAGGCTCTGCAGCTCAAAGCGAATAAGGGGCGTCGCACACTGGCACATGAAATGTCCAGCTGGAAATCCTTTACCGCTGAAACACTGGTTCGTTTTCAACTCAAAATACTGTCAGACAGTCTAGTCAACTTTCAATTATCGAATGATTTATCTGCCGGCAGAACCAATTTGTATGTTGCCTTTGATTCAGGCAAGATTATGACTTTTGCACCTGGAACAGTCAGCAAAACCCAGATCGGAACTTATCAGACCAAATCTGACAGCCTGGAATTCCATGTCAACATTCTCCTGAAACCGGATACAGACATTGCAGAATTGACGGTTACGGATTCCGTTAACACAAAAGTGATTGTAGACCACAAACCGATCGCCCTGAATGGCTGGAATCCTATCGGTGCTAAGAATCCTGGAATCTTCCTGGATGCGCATTCCGATAGTATTGCGGAATTTGATGACATTGTCTTCCTCCGAAATGGTAAACAGGAACTACTGCGATTTGATTTTGAATTTCCCGTTTATCTTCAGGGAATGGATGTAACTGGAAAGGAAAACTGGCAGGCCTCTCGATTCAGTACCGGTGCAGCAACTTCACAGGTGGTTTTAAATAAACCGTTATCAGCAGAAGAGCAAAAGTGGCAGAAACAATTTACAGAGACAAAAGAGAATCGGGATTTCCAAAACCTGATACGAGACTCATTACAATTAAAACTCCAGGCAAAACGTAAAGCAAAAGAGGAATATGCAGCACGTGTCCATGCAGCCACAGCACGCTATATTACTAAAGCCAAGAATTTTGAAGAACAGGAACGAGCCGCCGCACAGGTAGAGTGGCAGGCAAATTTGAGTCTGGGTGAATCCATTCTGAAATCAGCAGAACTTGCCTTACAGCAGGCAAAACGGTTACCGGAAACCGATAAGGAACGAACCAAAAAACTAGGCGCAGCACAAAAACAGTTCTCGCAAGCACAGGCAACATTGAAAATAGTAAGTAAACCACGGGATCAGGCTTCCACAGTTTATGCGAGCCTTAGCCGCATTTTTCCGAAACAAAGCACTGGAAATCGAGCAGCACTCGCTCGATGGATTGCAAATCGGAAGAATCCTTTGACAGCACGCGTTGCAGTAAATCACATCTGGCTGCGACATTTTGGCCAGCCACTGGTAAAATCGGTTAATAATTTTGGTCGCAGTGGAGCGCCACCAACACATCCCGATTTGATTAATTGGCTGGCAGCCGAATTCATGGATCACAAATGGAGTATCAAACATCTCCATCGCCAGATTTTATTAAGCGACGCGTATCAGCGAAGTTCACGTGGTGTCCCTCCATCGCATCAAAACCTTGATCAAGATCGCGATAATCTTCTACTCTGGAAGTTCCCCACCAATCGTATGGAAGCAGAGGTCGTTCGTGACAGCATTTTCTACCTTGCCAATGACTTGGACTTAAAGATGTATGGTTAGGAAATCGAACAAAACCTGGGACTGACGACGAATCGAAGAAGTCTTTATTATT
>NZ_CALEMX010000190.1 GCF_937910335.1 uncultured Gimesia sp.
TACTCGGACGACTTGCGGCAGCTCCGCCAGTCCGAATGATGAAATGAACTTTGTTTCGTCCCCATCACGATAAGAACGCTGCACATTGACACTGTGAAACTCACGGTTTCCATTGTCAGTCTCCACTTCATTCAGGAAAATACTGGCGGAAACGTAACCAATTCTGTACGAATTAACCGGTTTGTTTCCGGACTTTTTCTTTGCCATGTGGCACCTCACTTTCTTGAGAAGGATCGAGATTCGCTTTCCTGACACCATGCCAGTGAAAGAGTTTGCCACGAGGTGAATTCCAGCGCAAGTAAGTCTCAACATAATATCGAAACTACAACACTGTTAGTCCGACTCCCCTCTTCAATGACCTGCTCTGAATGGGTTCGTTGAACCGGTGATGCACTGTACCGGAATGGTGTCATGAGGTGGGGCATGACGGGGGCTGATTCAAGGTGAATCGATCGATGACTCCCCTACTCTGAATGATGAAAAATATTCTGATTCGTTGTATAATTTCAGTGTTCAACGATAGAAATAATTGGTTCGCCTCTGTTTGAACGGGGTCATTATTTGATGGATGAAATAGTTCGTGAGATGGTGCATGAATTAGGTCGCGAAATGTTCACAGTTTCGATCTACTGGTTTATTGCACCAGAGCATACTCTGGAGCATGACCGGAGTCTGTGAACTGCCGTGAACCCGCATTGAATCTCACTGAACATGAGCATGGACGGGGTTTGCATCCCTGCCATGCAGTGTGGCATGAACCGCAATGAACTCCCCTGTTGGGCAGGTCGCTTCAGCGGGGTGTCACCAATATTTTACAGGTTCCATCAACTGCTATATGCTATTCTCACTTTCTTTCTGTTTCCCTTTCATCCTTTCCTGTGGATCAACATCTCAACGTCAAAGAGGCCTGCAAGCTCGTCGGTAAATCGGAGAGCACAATCAAGCGATTGATTCGTGAAGTCGCTTCTGATGTCAATCATGATGACCGACAATTCATCCTCCCGAATCACGAAGAAGTGGAACGACGCAAAGCTACGAAAGAGCCGTATGTCTGGAAGCTTGATCAGCAACTTTTACTACGACGATTTCCGCACGACTCGATTGAGGAAGAGGGGAGTCAGTCAGTGAATGGTTCTGGCAAACGTGAGGCGTCTGACTCGAATTTGGAGTCGGCTTTGCGAGATCAGATTCGTAGCCTGGAAACTCAGAATACATTGCTAGTCTCACAGCTTGACCGCAAAGATGGTCAGATCTCCAATCTCAATGAACGAATGCGGGAGAGCAATATTCTGATGAAAGAACTTCAGCAACGTCTTGCCATCACTGCTCCTGCATCGGAACCACCAGTGCAAGATGCAGAAACTCAAACTGAAACAATAATCACTCCAGTCGTTTCAGAGACACCAAAAGAGAAGCTGAAGTCCACAAAGAAAAAAACGGCTTCCACTAAATCAAAGCCAACTTCCTATGACAAAAAGAAAAAGCAACCAAAGAAGAAACGTTCCCTGTTTGGCATTCACTATTAAAAAAGAGGAGAGTCATCTTTCCACATTCAGCAAACATTCATGCACTCGTCCCATCTCACACCGGCAAAACATGCAGTACTGGCATCAGATGATTCCGGTTTTGTACCTGCTATCAAACCGCCAGCGATCATTCGAGCGGAAGCAAATTTTTTACGGTTTCCATTTTTTGCCTTACATTCCAAAGGGTTGCGGCAATTAGACGGTATTGAATGCATCGGGCGAAAACAGATTCATGGTCGCAATCATGAATTCAAGTTAAGTGTTACTCGCAATACGAAACATCTCTTTCCGGGTACATTGTCACGGTCAGTTCATTACGCCCTGCTCAGTATTCTGCAGGAACAGGGAATTCCGTATCAAAACCCGATCATTTGGAAAAGCTGGAACCAGTTGACCGAACAGATGGGAGTTTCCAGAAGTGGGGAAATTGTGGCAAAAATCAAAGACGCGATTCGCAGGACATCCGGCGTGCTCATTACCACCAACTACGCACTGACGATTGCTATTGGTGAAGACCGTCATGTTCTCCCGCAGGATGAACATGGTTACCATCTGTACGATGCGTACCGCTTTAAGAATGATCGGCTGCATGATGGCTCGTTGTCTAATAGTAATGCAGTCTGGTTGAGTAACTGGTATCTGCGAAACTTAAACAGTCTCTATTCGGGACCGTTGCATTATCCCACCTGGCTCGCACTCGATCATCAGAGTTCCATTGCTAGCAGGTTGTATGAATTTCTGCTTTTTAATTCACGAGCGACCAAAACGGTTTGCATCAACTATGCGACATTGGCAAGCTTCCTACCGATCAAAACGGAACGGTATCGCTCTGCCGCTGAACGACAACTGGCAGTGCCGTTTCGTTTGTTGCATGATCGGAATGTGGTCGCTGATGTCAATTGGACAGCAGGCACTAAAGGACAAATTCAACTGCTGATTCGTCTCGGCTCCCGATTAAATGGCAGTGCAAACAAAACTGAAAAGAGAAGCAATGAATGGCCAGAAATTGCAGATGCAGTCGAAATTCGAGAAATCCGCAATGACGAATCAGCTACGGGAATGATTGTTCGCCAGTTCCATGAGCAATGGTCCGGGAATTTGAACTATCGCCCGACAAAATCGGAACTTGCCTGGGCGAAGGAGTTGGTTGATCTCTACGGACGACAAAAGGTGGAAAAATTACTCACTAAAGTGGTCAGCCGAATGAAGCAGAAAGATGGATTTCCAACTGCAAAAAATTTCGGAGCTACACGGGGCTTCTTCCCGCAGGTGATAAAGGTGTATGAACAAGAGATGCAACGTCGTCGTGATGACCATTTACAGGCATCACAAGAGGTGATTGAGAATCGTAAGGACTCCGAGTCCCGACAGAAACGAAAACGCCACAGAGAGGAAGTATTGAAGATTTGGGAGAATCTGAATCACAATGAGCAGAAAATAATCGAGGAACAGGCATTTGCGCAACAACGGGGAACCGTTCTCAAAGAACACTTCCAGAAGAATGATGAACATCGCAAACGAGAATGTCTCAAAGAATTGGATCGACAACGAAAGGAATCACACTGATGATGTTCCGATGAGTGTGTACTTCAATACAAGAGACTGTGTACCTGAAAACAAGGGGATGTGTACTTGAAAACAACGATCTGTGTACCTGAAAACAAGAGGTGAAAGAGGGGATTGGCAACAGTAAGCCAATAACGGATGATATTATTGATGCAGAACTTTCTATAACGTCTTACAACTTTTTATCACAAGCGGTGCATTGATTCTGTTTTTTATTAGGGACACAAGAGGGGAGTCATCAACCCCCGCGTTTACCCCCGCAGGCAGGTGCGGGGTGAAATACGATTCCGTTGGCGATCGGAAATCGACCAAACGGGGCTTGACGAAGCCAAGAAACACCCCTTATGAGGTGACACCACTCGCGGGCGGGAACCCGCGAGGCCGAGACTTCCGACACATTCCAGGGACGCAATGGCTCCACCCTCGGCCTCGCGTCTCCCTACGGTCGCCCTTCGTGGGTCACGCACTATTCCCTCAACAGGGAACGACCGCGAAGCGGTATGGGCCCCTAAGCCTATCGGCTTCAGACACAATATTCGCGCAAGCGAAAACGGTCGATTAATGGTGTGTCCGCGAATTGACGAGTTTCGCGGACAGAATTGTGCGGTCGGTCTGATTTGGGGCAATTTCAAAATGGATCGAAGTGACGTGAAACTGT
>NZ_CALEMX010000191.1 GCF_937910335.1 uncultured Gimesia sp.
ATGGCGCAAATTACGTGCCAAAGCGAGGGAAGTCATCTGGGAAATGCGGGGTTACTGTACCGGTTTCACTCGATTATAAAAAACTTGCGGCAAGCCAACCGAACTGGTCAAAGGGAGGGCTGTTCAAGTTCGAGTGGCCTGTCACTTCCAAGAAATCTAAATCGAAACGCTTTACACTCTCGATTCAAGAGGCAAAAGTCGTTCAACAATTATTCGAAGCGTTTGCTGATGGTAAGCCGGATGTGTCTGCGTCTGATTTACTGAAGACAGCAAATACAGGTCCCAATCCGGGGCTCATTAATAATTCGGTGAAGCAAGAATTCGGTCCGCCTGAGTCTGGTTTACTGAAGACAGCAAATACTGGATCTGATTCGGTTGTCTATCAATCGTTGAAGCAAATATTCAATGACGGGAAACATCCAGCCTGGGGAACCTTGGTTGTGCCAGGAAAGGCTGAGGATACTTTTCGGTTAGCGGAACCGAAACCATTAATCTTTGAAGCAAATACTCAATGACGGTAAACACCCAGTCTGGGGAACACTGATAGTACCGGATAAGACGGAGGAAATTTTTCGGTTAGCGGAGCCAAAACGATTGACAGCAAAAAGTGGAAGATGATCAAAAATTGTAAACAGCTTACTGACGACTTATTGACTACTGAGCAACTGACCAATGGGTCCGGTGCTGTCCGCGTAACGATTCATTTTAAGACCCATCGTTTGTGCGTGGGTCAGCCAGAGGTTTGCCAGGGGTGTACCGTCGGCAAGATTAAGGTGCATGCCGGTCTTCAGGTTACCGGCGCCTGAACCTGCGATGATGGTTGGCAGGTCGTTGTATTGATGAGTGGCACCATCGCCGAGGCCGGAACCGTAGGTGAAGAGTATGTTGTCCAAGAGTGTGGTACCATTGGCTTCCTCGATCTGATCCATTTTTTTCACCAGATACGCGAACTGCTCCATGTGAAAGCGATCGATTTTCAGGAGATCATAGAGAAATTGTTCTTGTTTGTGCGACATAAGATGATGGCTCTTTGGCTTATCGAAAAGACTTTCGTAAAGAAATGGTGTATTCCACCGCTCGGGGCCGACCATAAAGGTGGCGACATTGGTAAGGCCTGTCTGCAGTGCAACGACCATCAGGTCGCCCATCAGGCGAATGTATTCACCTCGTGGAAGATGGGCTTCGGCGGGTTCATCAAAAGACACTTGATTCAGCTCAACTTTCATTTTTTCGAGTTTTTCCATCTGCTCTTCAATTGTACGGATAGAGTCGAAATATTCAGCGAATTTCTGTTTGTCTGAATACCCCAACTGGCGCTTCATGGAGCGAGCGTCTTCGAGGACGAGGTCTGTAATATTTCTGTAGCTGTCGACTTCCTGCGTACTGAAAAGTCTCCGATAGGCCTTGCGTGGATCACGAATTGAGGGTGCAACATGCCCCGTTCCATACCAGGAAATATTATCGAAATATAACGACTCTTTATTGTCCCGGTGACTATTACAACTGAATTCAAGCGTACGGAAAGGGGTCGGTTTTCCAACTTGATCAGCGACGATGTGGTCGAGTGTACGATTCAGTGGCCATGCTGATTGTTTCACTGTGAATGGTGCTGCGCTACTTAGGAAACAGGATGCGCACTGGGCATGAACGTCGGTGCCTTGCTGAAAAGTGCGATCGAGGCCGGTTACCAGAGTTATCTTGTCTTTGACCGGTTCCAGAGGCCGCATTGTTGGTGTGAGGTTCAGTGGATGAACTCCCGTTGCGAGTTCCTTGTCTCTTGGGATTTCCTGCTGATTACTAGTGAACTTCGGAAGAATGGCATTCTTTTCGCCGGGGAAAAATCCGCGTCTTACCACGCCAATGGGCACATAGAAAAATGCCATTCTTTGTGCGATCGGTTTTGCGGGGGCCGCGGTGCATAAGCTTTCAAGCCACGGAAGCGATAACGCTGCGCCACTGACTCCCTGGAGAAACGATCGTCTGGTTGTCGTTTTCATTTCAATTCTCTCCCGGGGTTTTGATTGCCCGTTCTACTTCGGCCTGCTTTGCGGTCTTTGCATTCGATTTGTGGAGAAACGGATCGCTCAAGACAACTTGTTTAATCAGGGTTTGTATCCGGTAATCATCACTGGCGGTGTTACGCGTTATTTTGTCGAGTGCGACTGTATCAGCGACTCCGGTTTCGCGCGCTAATGCGAAGGATAAAAGATGCGCTGCAAGTCCTCTTGTGAACCGATCTTTCTCGGCGAGAATGGCGTCTTTGAATTCTACAATGTTGTTGAATTTGTGTTTTCGAAATAGTGTTCCCTGCATATCGACCTTGCGGCCGTTCTTATAAACATCGCGCCATTTTCCAGTGGGACCATAGTTTTCCAAAGCGAAGCCCAGGGGATCAATTTTCTCATGACAACCGGCGCAGTCTGCCCGCTCCCGATGTGCGGCAAGTCGTTCCCGGAGGGTGAGATATACTTCTGCTTTGGGTGCCTCTTCCGTAAGGGGGGGGACATTGGCAGGTGGGGGCTCGGGTGGATTGTTAAAGATGACAGTAGCGATCCAGGCTCCTCGGGTAATTGGCTGAGTTCTTTCAGGGCCGGATGTCATCGTCATTACGGCGGCATTGGTGATGATTCCGCCTTGTCTTCGATCCGTTAAAATGACTCGTTCGAAGGGCAGAGTTGTGACCGTATCCTTCTGGCCCGTTCTTTTTGCTCTGTAAGAAATATTATCGAGTCGCGCTGATCGGTAACTGAAGTCGGAGTCGATCAATTGTAGAATCGATCTGTTTTCGATGAGGATTGCTTCGAACAGGAGAAGTGGTTCGAGCATCATGTGCATGCTATTGCGGTATTTAGAAAAGTAGAATTCCGGATAATGTTTGCGGTCAGGTGCTGACGAAATAATTCGTTCCAGTTGCAACCATTGCGCTGGAAAACTGTCGCAGAACCGTTTCAGTTTTCGATCGTTCAGCATGCGATCTACCTGATTGGAAAGGACCTCGCGGTCTGTCAGTTTTCCTGTTTGGGCTAAGTCAAGAAGAGTCTGGTCCGGGATACTTCCCCATAAAAAGAAGGAGAGTCGCGATGCCAGTTCGAAATTGTCCAGTGGTTCGGCTACTTCGCTTACACCAGTGCGGTTATAGAGATAAAAGAACTTCGGCGAAGCAATCGTGGCTGCCGCAACGTCCTGCATGCTGCGCGTAAAAGATTTGCCTGAGTGAATTTGAGCCAGGGCATAATCGGAATATCGTTTTAGCTGTTTTTCTTCGACAGGTTGGCGAAATGCGTGAGTCAGGAAAGGACGTAAGCGAGTTCGAACTTGTGTGGGAAGATCTGATTCTGGGTCAGGTTCTGAGAAAAATGAATTCCAGATACCACAATTTTTCGGATTAAAATCGGGGCTATGGACAATGCTACGGCTCAGGGTGAGGAAGGATTCGAGTAACAACGGTGATAATGACAGGTGGTCTCCACGATTATCGAATCCGTGTTCTGCGCGCAGGTCCTGAGGGAATGCTGCAACGCCTGCGAGTCGTGTTTCGATCATCTGGGATTTGCCGAGTGGACGACTGCCGACCTTGAGATTCTTGGGCATCTTGCCTGTGGCTGGTTGGAAGTAGTTATCATGCTCGCGCAGCATCCGTTCTGGGAGAGTGAAGACGACACATTTGAGTTGAAAGAGATCCGTCACTGCGTTGTTATATTGAAAGCGGTTCATTCGTCGGATCGGTGTATGAGCGAACGCCTTTTTCTTTGAGACAGTCGCATGTAGAACTGTCTTCAATTGTGCGATCAGCTGCTGTCGGAGTTTCGGTTCAAGTTCCGGTTCATCTTCGGGTGGCATCTCTTTTAAATCAAGGACGTCGATGAGCTTGCGAACCAGCTTTGCATTTTGCGAAAGGTCCGAAGAATTTTGTAGTTTGAGGAGATCGATTTCTCCTTCGGCATTGCCGCCCGTGCCATGGCATTTCGCACAGTGCTTTTGAATTGCAGGTTTGATGGTCTTCGTAAAGGGATCTGTTTCAGCCGCTCGTATATCCGTAGTGAAACAGGTTATGATTGAAAGTAAAAGTGAGAACACTGCATAACTGGTGGGACTTTGTACTAATTGTATTGTTGGACGGGTAGAGCTTGTAAGACTGGTCTTCTTCGGAAAATTAATGAACATCCAAGTCAACTTCTGTTATTATAATCTACACAGACAGAGATAAGGCTAAGTAGTGTATTCATATATGAATGTGATTTCAATATCGTGCTTTACAGTCTAGATTTCGTGTGATATTTCAATAAAAGGACTTCGGCTTTGCTGGTGAAAGTCCTTTCATATTCAATTGCCGGAGGTGAGACTTGAATCCTCATGAGATTATTTCACAGCTGGAAACTGCTTCATCATGCTGGATGCTGCTTTTTGTGTTTCTTTCCAGTCACCGGTTTCATTGGGGACTGCTTTTACCAGCACTGTGAAATCGAGTTTCTCTCCTTTTTTAAATGACTGTCCGCTGTTATGTCGCAGATAGTATTTGTGATAACGGTCGAGGTCCCAAATGTGGCTGGCACTTCGATTGCCAGTGATTACTTTGGGAGTGTAACATAAAAGGCCGAGTTGATTTTCCTTATCATACTGGGCAACCCAGGATGTGTTTTTGCTGACTACCATTTTCTTTGAATGTGTCAGCAGCCCTTTTTCGAGTGATCCATCTGTAAGTTGTGCAATCCATTTTGTTGTGGAGGGAGGAAAGCTGTGCATGAAGTAATAAAGTAGATCAGTCTCACAATCTTCCAGGGCCGTCATCTCTGTTTGTTCTTCAATATAATCTTTAGTGAGAATGATTTTTGCACGTACTTTAAACTTCCAGATTGTTGATTCTTTAATGAATTGAATCCGTTTGCCGGTAATGGTCTCATCCGTTTTTGTGATGGGAACATTTTTGCCATCAACGATCAATTGTATGCGATGGACAATTTCTCGTCCCCCTTCTTTATGTCCTGTGCCCCACCATTCACCATTTTTGGGCCTTAAAACGGTTCCATAATGGCCGTTATTCAGTCCGATTTGTTGATCGCGATAGAACATCTTTTCAATGGTCCAACCGCTGGCAGCATCAATGGGAAGGGTGTAGTTCTCTGTTTTGAGAGTGAGATAACCTTTCTCTGGTACCCCAATATCATACAGTCGCTGCGAACTTTCTTTTTTGTCTGTTGATTTAGGATTCGCAGAGAGTACATCGTTTGTAGAAACAAACACTAGGGCAAGCCAACTGGCAAGGATGAGTTTTTTGACTGTCATGGAGAGGTTTCTTTTTGTCATGAACAATTGGTAAGTCAACACACTAGGATAAAGTCCAGATGTTTGGCTCTGAAGTGGATGAATTTTTGTGAATCTAGCTATGATGTTTTCTGTTAGCAAATCGAAATATGATAATGCTTTGACGAGTTTAACTCTTTATGTGATGTGGTGACAAGGAACTTGATCGACGCGTTCCTCGACCACTTTAAATGTCTTGTTCTGCCGTCACCGTTGGTCTCAGGGTTCGGCGCGTGAATTTTCGGCGACTAAGTGAGACGACTACAAAAAAGTCTGGGCAAGATCAGAATATCGCCGATGGAAGACGATTTTTCTTGCGTCCATCGCCGGTCCCCAGCATAAGAGGAACAAAAAAACGAAGAAAAATCACTACGCGGTAGATATGAGAGGGGGTGTTAAACTGTGTGGAATTAACAACTTGAAGTAGTTTCAGGCTCAACTCAAATGGGAAAAGTTGATATAATGAATGTCTTATCTGTTTTTCAATTCAGGTATTGAATAATATAGTGCAGGCTTAAGTATTTCTAACAGCTTGGAACATAAATCATGTTGAGAATTGAAGACCGTGCAACGCGATTCTGTGATCGTATACCACGCCGCTCCTTTCTACAGATCGGTGGTCTGGCGATGGGTGGTTTGTCGTTGCCACAAATTTTGCAGGCCCAACAGCAGAGCAAACAGAAAAATTCTCACAAAGCGGTCATCATGATCTACCTGAATGGTGGGCCGCCGCATCAGGACATGTTCGATTTGAAACCCGATGCTCCCGCTGAAATTCGAGGTGAGTTTCAACCCATTTCTACAAATGTACCCGGCATACAAATCAGCGAGTTGATGCCCCGCGTCGCAGGGATGATGGATAAATTCTCCATCATCCGTTCTCTGGTTGGTTCTGAAGGCCGTCACGATTCTTTTCAATGCTGTACGGGTCATCAATTTCGTGATCCAAAACCTCAGGGCGGGTGGCCTTCAATGGGTTCGGCACTCTCAAAACTACAGGGACCAGTTGATTCTTCCGTGCCGCCCTATATTGACCTTTCGCAAAAAATGGCTCATTCGCCTTACAACATTAAAGGAGCGGGTTTTCTGGAGATGTCTCATACACCATTTCGGCCCGATGGTGAAGTGATGAGGAACATGACTCTGAATAATATTTCTAGAATTCGACTGCACGAACGCACGAACCTGCTTCAGAAACTCGACACGTTCCGGAAAGATGTCGATCAAAAATTATCAACCGATTCCAACGACAGTTTCACTGAACAGGCTTTGGGGGTGTTGACGTCATCCAAGTTGCAAGAAGCGTTGAACCTGGAGAAAGTCGACCCGAAAATTCGTGCCCGATACGGAATTGATGATCCTAAAGTACTCAATTTTGATCCCAAGATGGGGTATCAGGCTCTCATGTCCCGGTTTTTGCAAGCCCGTCGCGCTGTTGAAGCAGGTGCCCGTATGGTGACTTGTAGTTTTGCTGATTTTGACTATCACGGCGATAATTTTGGCAGAGCGCGAAAAGTGATTCCATTATTGGATGAAGGGGTTGCTGCCCTGGTAGAAGATCTGCACGAACGCGGCTTAGATAAAGATGTCAGCGTCATCGTCTGGGGCGAGTTTGGACGGACTCCTAAAATCAATAAAAAGGGAGGCCGCGATCATTGGTCGCGCGTGCATGCTGGCTTGCTGGCTGGCGGCGGTATGA
>NZ_CALEMX010000192.1 GCF_937910335.1 uncultured Gimesia sp.
AGAAGGAGAATCAATTCCCTCAGGGGATTGAAACGAATATGATCTTCCAGCTTTCTTATTGTTTTCCCGTTATTAAACGACTGATCTGTTTGAATTCGTCGGTTCCTGCTACTTCACACCATTCAAATAATATGGATTCTGTTGAGGTGATTTCCGCTCCAGAATTTTCCATACGTTTGATGGCGATATTCCAGTCGAGTTGGTTTCGGCTGGCAACAGCGTCAATCGGAATGATAACGCGATAACCGGCTGCTAACAAATCCAATGCGGTCTGTTGAATACAGACATGGGCTTCCAGGCCTGTCAGCACAATTTTTGTACGACTATCAATTGTGTTAGCCGCAGTTCCCCAGCCTAAACATTCTGACGCGCTGAACCGAATTTTTTCAATGGGTTCCGGCAGCAGTTCTGATAATTCAGGAATCGTACTTCCCAAGCCTTTGGGGTATTGTTCGGTACAACTGATGGGAATTTGAAAAATCTGAGCTGCCTGAATTAATTGCTGGATCCGTAAGGTGAGTTTTTTGGCGACGGGAATCAGGGGAATCAACTTTTCCTGTACATCAATGACGACGAGCTGACACTCCTGATGAGATACCAGATCAATACTGCGAGGATGTGTGGACGCTGATTCTGACATGGATTAACCTGCCTGATAAAAACACAGATGATTGATATAAGAGATGCTGAGATGAAGATTGAGATTCTTGAAATCAAATCACATCTCTCTCCACAAAAAATGGTGTATTAAAGATGAAATCTCGTTTCCACTTTCGAATACAAATCTGCATTGATAAAATACAATTCTAAATGGTACCCTAACAAAGTTCTAACCCGTAGTGAAGCACATGAATCATCACAATCATTTTGTAGTTCAGATTTCTCAAAGACACGTCACTCTCGCGGGGGCGTTTCTCTTTCTTTTGATCGCAACAGGCAACCTGCCAGCAGATGAAAAATCGGGTCAAGTTTCGGCAGTAGATACTTCCGCTCCCCATACGCAGCAAGTCGCTTTATTAAAACAGTTTGTCAAAGAACTCGTGCCCATTACACCCGGGAAAGGGAAATTTCCTAAGTCATTTCAAATGGGTTCTATCAAAGGCCAGCCCGCAGAGACGCCTGTTCATACAGTGACTCTAGCATCAGATTTCTGGATAGGAAAATACGAAGTACCACAAAACCTGTATCAGGCGGTGATGGGGAAAAATCCCAGCCGCTGGGGTGGTCCGCGGAACTCAGCCGAAATGTTTGACTGGCGAATTGCGAATCAGTTTTGTCAAAAACTGACGGAAATGTTACGGAAAGCATCGTTGATCTCCCCGGATGAGGAAATCCGGCTGCCCACCGAAGCCGAGTGGGAATACTGTTGTAGGGCAGGAACCACCACGGTATATAGTTTTGGGGATGAAGCGCAAAAACCGGGAGATGCAGGGAAACTGGCTCGACTTTTGGACGAATATGCGTGGCATACAGGTAATGCAGCCGGAAATGACCCAGCCGTCGGTGCCCTCAAACCCAATCCGTGGGGATTATACGACATGCATGGCTACCTATGGGAGTTCGTAGCAGATCCCTGGCATGATAACTATAAAAATGCTCCCGGGGATGGTACTGTATGGGGTACAGGATCGCCGGATTCACCACGTGTGGTTCGAGGCGGGGCTTGGACAGATCGGTATGACCGTCTCAGATCCGCATTTCGCACGAAAGTAACGCCGACAACTTCCAGTCCTGCATTGGGGTTACGTTGTGTGAAAGCAAAGGTGAAAAAATCGGAAAACTAGGCTCTGCGAATTGCAGGGTGGTAGCAGCGGTGATACTCTTTTAGTTAGTTCAACAGGCTTTCAGCAGGAAATCTGTCTAAAGCCAGGCTCAATTCGGCCAGGCTCTCATTGAACTGAGTAAATTTCGATTCTAATTGTTTCATTAATATAAAGTATGTAATCAGGCGAGTAAGGTTTATCTCCCATGAGTTCAGAGCGACCATCCACCGAAGAAATCAAAACCAGCGAAGAAGCATCAGAAGCGAAAGCAGCAACTGATCAGGATCAATCTGCTGAGAATCAGGTCGCAAACGAAGCTGGTGTGAATGAAGCAGTTCCCCCCCAGACCATGGAAGAACCTCAAGCTAAGGTCGCTCCTCAAGCAGAGGCTGCGCCTGAAGCGATACCCGCGACAGAAAATCAAAGTGAAACACCTGCCGTTGACTCTCCGGTTTCGGAAGCAGAGGAGTCAGCAAAAGGAGAACGCAAAGTTCAACTGAAACCGAATGTTGATCCAGAGCAGTTTAAAGCGATTCCCTCACCCGGTTCCAGTGTGCCGATTTTGCCGAAAGGAACTGAAAATGATGAGGCAGGTCAGGTTGTGGATTCACAGGAGCATATGGATGAAGCAGCCCTGTTGCAGGTTGCAGAAGCCGCAGAGCCCATTGATATTCCACCGGAAGTAGAAGACCTGGACGCTAACCTGGAAGCGGAACTGGCAGCCGCCCTCTCTGTACAAGGGGCAAAGGAGCTTCCCAAAACTCTGACTGATGAAGAAGTGGCAGCAGAGACAACGGCTGAAGAGAGTACGACTGTTCCTCAATCAACGGCAACGCCATCAGAACCGGCAGACGAAGCGTTGGCAGAAGGGGATCGGCTGAAGGGCAAAGTAGAATCGATCAATAATGATGACGTCTTTATTGATCTGGGAACTCGATCTTTGGGGGTTCCGGGCATTGTTCCCTTACGACAGTTTGGTGATAAACCTCCGGAAATTGGCAAGGAAGTCGATGTCAAGATTACGAAAATCAAAGAAGCAGAAGGGTTGATCGTTCTCTCTCTACCGCGCGGACGTCACAAACCTGCAGGAGACTGGGATGCGGTCTCAGCGGGACAGGTGGTGGAATGTGTTGTCAATAAGTCAAACAAAGGGGGGCTGGAAATTAATGTTGGCAGCTTGAGAGGTTTCCTGCCAGCCAGTCAGGCAGACCTCTATTTCGTAGGAGACCTCGAACCTTTCGTTGGTCAGAAACTGACTGTTCAAATTACTGAAGTGAATGCTAAGAAGCGAAATCTGGTTGTCAGTCGTCGAAAATATCTGGAATCGGAACGTGAAGAAATTCAGAAAGAGTTATGGGAAAAACTGGCCGTTGGTCAGGAGCACACGGGTGTAGTCAAAAATATTAAGGACTACGGTGCATTCGTTGATATCGGGGGCATCGATGGATTTCTACACATCGGTGAGATTAGCTGGAATCGTATCAAACATCCCAAAGACGCCTTGAGCGAACAGCAACAAATTAACGTCAAGATTCTCAAAATTGAGCGCGAAAAAAACCGCATCAGTCTCGGCATGAAACAATTGCAGCAAGATCCATGGTCATTGGCAGAAGACCACTATCAAAAAGGATCAACCGTTTCCGGGAAAGTCACTCGCACAGCCGAGTTCGGTGCGTTTGTTGAATTGGAACCAGGCCTGGAAGGTTTAATCCATATCAGTGAAGTGGACCACCGACGCATTAAAAGAGTTACCGAGGTTTTGAATGTAGGACAGGAAATATCGGCCAAAGTATTGGAAGTCGATACCAATCGGAAACGGATCAGCTTGTCTCTGAAAGCACTGACTGATAAACCAGAAGATGCAAAAGTAGAAGAACAACCCGCCTACGAGCGAAAACGAAAAGGCCCACTACTAGGTGGCAATGCCGGAGATGGCGCAAGCGGAGGGGGCGGCCTGTTTGGTAATCCTACCGATTACAAATAACTAAGACCCACTTCGATTGCTTAAAAAAATAAACGGAGTCTTTCTTTTCAGAGAGGCTCCGTTTTTTATTGCAAGCGGATAAGTTTCGCAATCTGATGAGGCTTGTTTTGAAGTCAATCGTTTTAACGGTCAGATGACGACTGATTCCAGAAGCATTCTCAGCTTGCGCAGTTCTAATGCGCGATCTTCGTTGTCCAATAACGCAGGGAGCAATTCGACAGAGAGGAACTGATGATATTCCTGACGTTCGAGCATACTGATCAGGCGACTGTAGTCAATTTCACCCAGTCCTACCGGAACCTGCAGTTGGTCTTTCGTAGAATCTCGAAGATGTAGATGGCAAACATATGGAAATACCAGATCATAAGAAGTGGTACTGTACGGTCCACACGTGTAATAGCTGGGATCAAGAGTGAGCCCCAGACCTTTGACAGACTGACAGAGTTCTGTTGCCGTTCTGGGATCTTCAGTCAATTGGCCGGTCTTAGTTTTAATCGAAAGACAAATGCCATCGTGACTGGCAATTTCGAGTAATGTTTTTAACCGGTCAATTTCTGAATTAAATGGAGTTCCCATAGGTGAAGCAGGGATCGTGATCTGAGCAACGCGGAGCATCTTGGCGGCTTTACACAACGATTGAAATGATTCCGGGCTGATATCGCTTTCCAGACAAAAGGCAATCGGTGTCAACCGCGTGGCTTCTCGAAAACGTGAATAAAATTCCTCCGGTGAATTGGCAATTTCAGATGGCTTAAGGTGATCACTCTCCTCATCCATCCAGATCTCGATTTTATCATATTCCAGATCTGTTAACCGTTCACAGCTTACTTCAAACGATTCATCGGAAAAACAACGTGATGATGCAGCTACAAACACGCCAAACACTCCCTTGTTGACAAATAACAGTTCAGAATTCGCAATTCGTTACTGACTATGTTTTGCCTAAAGAACCCAAACTTCAAGACAACCCACTTTAACTATTTTGATAGAGCAAGTCAGTGAGTAGGATACTCTGGTAATCTATCCCGGTTTTAACGATTCTGCAAGGTCGATCAGTTTTGATTATTACACCGGTTTTCCATTTCTTGGGGATTTTGACAATTGTTTGACTCAGGCTGGCCGATAAAGGAAGTAAGTCGCTTGCTGATCATCGTGCAGCCTCTCGAAAGGTTATGCACGCATTTTATCATTTGGCAGAAACGACACGATTTACTTAACAGATTCTCAACTTCTCGTTGAGTCAACTCTGTTTATCGACCAAAATTCAGGGGAAAGGAAGCCAATGAAGCCTCATTTGTTATGTAAAATGGCCGCTTGTTTGATTCTACCATTATGCGTGGGATGTACTAACAGCCAGGTTATTCGGGGTCAGTCGGCCGACGGAGAATTCCTGATGCAACAGCAGGCCCAAATGGCCGAATACCAACAGCTCATGCATAAACAGCATGCAGGGCAACAGGCACAGGTTCAGCAGGTTGGCTTCAACCGACACCGCGGTTACTGCCCACCTGGCTGGAACAACAGCCATAAAAACGTTTATCACCAAAATAAACGTCCTAAAAATTACCAGACATACAAGTACGTCCCGCCGGCAACTGTTTATCCTCAACAAAATCAGCCTTTGGGAGTCGTGCAATATCCTTACTACACACACAAAGGACCAGATGACTTCTTTCTAAAATAAGCAGCCATCTGTTCCTGACAAGACATTGATCCGAGAGTTGACCGAGTATTTACTCAGTCAACTCTTTTTTTTTAAAACAGGCATGAATTCATTCTCGTTTCTGCTATATAATCCCAGCAGATCTAATGATGCGAACCGAAAGAACAAACTTTATAACTTCGTAATAACAGTGATATTCACGATGAACACCGGTAAACCAGAAATGGATCATGTCATAAAAGTGATCGAGTCGATCGCCCCTGATGGTTATGGGAGAATGTCCATTCCCAGTCAGACAGATTCCGACCTTTATGAACAAATTCAAACTGCATTACAATCGGAATCGGTAAAGGATTTTCTGCTTAATCAAAGAGGCATAGACAACTTATTCAAATTTGTAGAGCGTATGGCTTCGCAATGCTTACGAGAGTCGGAATTTCTCCATTGCGCGCATGCAGCACAGGCGATGGAAATAGTGCTGTCTCAACCCGATTATGATGAGCAGATGGTCCTGGTGGGCTTGGCTTTAATCCATGATGCCTACGGGCGATTACAAAAACCACGCCCCGAATTCGATTCAAAACAACTGCCCCGGTTTTGTGAAGCATGGACCCGCTTTTGTGCACGACTCGCGCACGAAAAAACAATTTCCTCAATCAAATATCGAATCGGAACAGAACACGACGGCCCTCGTTACATCTGTTACTGGTAAGATTTTACTGACGAAATTGAGTGTTTTAGCCGTTTTCACTTCGCGAGAGGAATTTCCAATTGTGAAGGAACGGGCTTCACCGTTTGTTGATGTTTTTTAGCGGCAGCCAACAATTCTTTGATCACTTCAGGATGATCTTTTGAGACATCATACTTTTCAGAGGGATCATGTTCGAGGTGATACAACACCGGAGGATCATGTTCCTGAAACGGTTCTTTGCCATACGCGGGTTTGGTAATAAAGTGTGCTTTCCAAGGGCCTTTTCTGAGCGCCATCAGTTTAGTCCCCCGATAATAGACCATTTCATCACGTGGACTTTTACCCGTACCCATCAAGACCGGAGTAAGATCCACACCATCGACGACTCGATCTGCAGGGACATTACCTCCAGCCAGTTTGATGCTTGTGGTAAAGATATCCATTGTACTGCCCAGTTCCTGCGAAACCGAACCGGAGGCAATATGACCGGGCCACCAGGCAAGAGTTGGTTCGCGCATGCCCCCCTCCCAGGTACTGCCTTTGCCTTCTCGCAATAAACCGGCAGAACCTCCATGTTGATCGAAAATCAGCCAGGGTCCGTTATCGCTTGAGAACCAGACAATCGTATTCTGATCAAGCCCCAGTGTTTTGAGTTCCTGCAAAATTTGGCCGACACTCCAGTCGATCTCTTCAATCACATCGCCATACAATCCACGCAGGCTTTTGTCCATAAACTCTTTCGAGCGGAATAAGGGAACATGTGGCATACTATGAGCCAGATACAGATAGAAGGGTTGTTTTTGATTTTTCTGAATGAATTTCACCGCTTCTTCAGTATAGCGTTTGGTAATTGTTCTCTGGTCAGCAGGCTGCTCGATCACTTTGTTATCGCGCATCAAAGGCACATTCCAGTATTTGACTTTTGGATCAAGAAAGATTTTGCGTCCCAGTTTTCGTTCCGCTACACGATCCATGTCGTTGGAGTAGGGGATTCCATAATAGGAATCAAAACCATGGCTGGTAGGTAGAAACTGTGGGAGATGACCCAGGTGCCATTTTCCCACACAGGCAGTCTGGTAACCAGTTTCTTTTAATGCTTCCGCGAGTGTGATTTCGCTGGAAGGCAGGCCACCACCAGAATTGGGAAAGAGCACTCGCCGTTTATCACTGCACATTCCGGAACGAATTGGATAACGACCCGTTAACAGGGCTGCCCGGCTGGGAGTACAAACGGGAGCTGCGGAGTAGAATTGAGTAAATTTCATTCCCTCAGCTGCCATTTGATCCAGGTGAGGAGTTTTAATAGTAGGATGGCCGAAGCAGGCTAAATCACCATATCCCAGGTCATCTGCATAAACCACGATGACATTCGGCTTCGTTTCTGCAGACGCAACGTTTGGCAATAAGAGTAGAGAGAAAAGGAAGAATAGGGGGAATGCAGTGCAGTTCAACTTGATGTCTATCCGTGCTGACCAATTCATTTAAAGCTTGCTCCCGAATGGGGTTCTGATTTAGAGATTCTCTCGGACTGTTTCTGATTGTTCACGCTTTCTTATGGAAGTGCAACCGAAAACAAAAATTTACTTATGTAAAACTTTGCCGGTTATGACGATAACTCCTTCAGATACTA
>NZ_CALEMX010000193.1 GCF_937910335.1 uncultured Gimesia sp.
ACGAATCTGGAAATTTAGTTCGTGAATTTCGTGGTAATGAAAAATTTTTGTTATCAACAATACAAAGTGGCTTACTATTTTCAGTACTTCGTGAGATTTCAATCACGGACCTTTGAATCGAATTTGAAGAAGATCTTGGATATTTATTTTTTACCACGAAAAACACGAAAGGCACGAAAAGTATAAACTGAAAATCTGGATAATTCTATTAAATGCAAGTTCTCTCGAGGTCCTCTAAATAAAAAAAACCTTTATGTTTGATTCACAATTTTAAATGCTCAAAATTACCACACCAAATTATTTATTATAAATTGACTCTTGAAGAATTTATTCGCACACGAATCTGGAAATTTAGTTCGTGAATTTCGTGCCTTTCGTGGTAGATAAAACTTTCGTTATTCACAGCACAAAGCGTTTTATTTTTGCTTTAGGATAACAGCCAAAGTTGATCAGTAATCCAAGTTTCATCTTGGTTGCTTTTAGATAGTTGAGAATTTGAGCATCATGTACTGAAGCGATCTCTTTCACTGCTTTCAATTCTACGATGATGGAATCGAAGCAGATGAGATCGGGATGATATTTTTGCTGGAGGAGTTCTCCCTTGTAGGATAGTTCCCGCTCTGGTTGGGAAATAAAGGGGATATTTTGTGATTGCAGTTCCCTCTCTAAACATTCCTGATAAACGGCTTCCAGAAAACCGCATCCCATTTCACGATAGACTTCAAACGCCGCCCCTTGAATCGCGTAGCATTCTTTTTTGAAGAGAATTTCTGGCATTTGATTTCCTTTTGTTTTATTACTAAAAAATATTTCCACGAAAAACACGAAAGGCACGAAAATTAATTACTATCAGAAATAGAATGGGATCGTGTGATTCATTCTGTTTTAAAGTATTTCTTAATGAACTCTCTACTCATGGTCCTCTTTTACCGATTCAAAAGTTATTTTCTTTACAATTTATCTGTTGAAACCTTTGTGTTATTTATTATCTCGTGAATCAGTGTTTTAGTTCGTGTTTTTCGTGCCTTTCGTGGTAGATAAACTTTTTTGTCGTTGTTTAATTATTCTGCGGGATCTCTCGATAGGGTTTGTTTTGCTGGTAGAGTTTGAGACGCGCTTCTGAGTCCTGTATCAGTTCTTTTCGCAGATCAGGATATGCTTTTTGCAGTTCGAGGCATTTTTTGCCGGCCGCTATTGCTTTGTCAAAATTTCCCTCAGCAGCGTAGAGTGCCGCTAGTGATGAATATTGTCGCCACGATTTTTTGGATGATAAACTTTCAGCCTGTTTTAAATCTTCTTTTGCTTTTTTTAAATCAATATAGTTGGGATCTGAAGCCGTGGTTTTTAACCAGGCACGGCTGCGATAGGCGGATGTGTATTTCGGTGATAGCTGGATCGCTTTATCAAAATCCTGTAGTGCTTTTGAATAATTGCCGAGCTTTCTATAGCAGATTCCGCGTGCCCGGTAAGCGAAACGATATTTAGGATTTGATTTAATTGCGATGTTATATTTCTGAATCGCCTGCTGGAATTGATTTATATTTTGATAAGAAAGGCCTGCTTTATAATTAGTCGATGAATCTTTGGGATCGATTTTAAGTGACTTTTCAAAGTCATTAATGGCTGCTTCGAATTTTTTTAGCGAATTATAAGTGTTGCCGCGATTCGTATAAGCATCTGCATACGTGGGAACTAACCGAATGGCAGTGGTGAAGTCTTTAATGGCTAAATCGTATTGCTTTGATTTTTTGTATGATAACCCTCGATTGTTGTAATAGATTCCTTTATTGGGGTTTAAGCTAATTGCTGATGAGTAATCCTGGATCGCTTCGGCATACTTCGAGTTCCCGGCCAGGATGACAGCCCGGTTGTTGTATCTGTTAGCGGAGTTGGGATCCAGTTTGATTGCCATATTCAGATCTGCGAACGCGTTCGCTTTTTTGCCTGTTTTGTTATAGATTTTTGAACGGGATTCAAAGGCATTGGCAGAATTGGGGTTGAGTCTGATTGCAGCATTAAAATCTGATAAGGCAGACTTGTAATTTTTTTTGAGTCGATATGCGTCTCCCCGATATCGATAATTATTACTCGACGGGTTGTTTGCAATTTGACCTGTGTAGAAATCGATTGCCTGATCCACGGTTTTGGTACTTTCAGAGTGAACCCAACCAACCGTGCCTTTATGATCTACCCAGTACCAGGGACCGTTGATGTCTTTAATAATCACTTCATAGCCTTCACTTAATGTTTTGAGAACGGTTTCGTCCACCTTCATGTCGGTTTTCCTGGTCGTCACTATGACTCGCTCGCCTTTCTTTTGTGCAAATAATCCTGAAGGTGTAATGACAAAAATGAGCAGACAATAAAGGATGATGGTTTTCATGAGATTTCCTTCGACGCGCTTCAAAATGAACGAAAAACGATGAGAGTGGCAGTATATGAATATACATGGCCAGTTTTTTTATGACAAGAATTATATTGATAACGGAATGATACGAAGTTTCTTCCCTGAACCCGCCTCTTAATTCTCTGATCCGCTGGAAAACCGTGTTTGGAGCTGCCTGCGAAGTAGTGTTCTCTGCAAGGTGGCTAAGTCGTCGGGAACTCTCTATAGTATTCAACAAGCTATTTTGTCGCTTTTCCGGCGTTTGCGAATGGTGTTTTGGCCTGTGTGCAATCGCTTGTATCCAACCTTTTCACTTAAATAATGTGTGTGATCCATGATGACAGATGAGAAAGTATTAATTCAGGTAGGCCACAGTCCCGATCCGGACGATGCCTTTATGTTTCATGCCTTGGCTAACGACAAGGTGGAGACCGGTAAGTATCGATTTACTCATGAGTTACAAGATATCGAGACATTAAATCAGCGGGCTTTTAACGCCGAGTTGGAACTGACGGCCGTCAGTTTGCACGGTTATGCCTATCTGACGGATACCTATGCGATCTGTTCTTGTGGTGCATCGATCGGTGATCAATACGGGCCGATGGTTGTCGCGCGGGAAGACTGGAAGATCGACGATCTGCGGGGAAAAACGATCGCGATTCCTGGAAAATTGACAACCGCCTTTCTGTCTTTGAAATTGTTATTGGGTGATGATTTCGAATACGAAATTCATCCCTTCGATGAAATTCTGAATCTGGTGGAACAGGGAAAAGTGGACGCGGGCCTGATCATTCATGAGGGTCAACTGACGTATGCCAATCAGGGTTTGAAGCTGGTGGTTGACATGGGTGTCTGGTGGTATGAAGAGACCGGTTTACCACTGCCCTTGGGTGCGAATGCGATTCGCAAAGACATGGGCATGGAAATGATGGAAGAAGTCACGGCGATTTTGAAGAAGAGCATTCAGTATGGGTTAGACCATCGCCAAGAAGCCCTGGAACATGCATTAAAGTATGGACGCGATCTGAATCTGGAAAGTGCTGACAAATTTGTCGGGATGTATGTGAATGACTGGACTCTGGATTTCGGCGAACGGGGACGCGAAGCAGTCGCGTTGTTGCTGAACCGGGGTTACGAAGCGGGCATTATTCCCAACCCGGTGAAACTGGAATTCATTGGTTAGTTTTTCGATTTCTGCTGTGTGACGATTCTTTGATATAGAGAAGGTGGTGTGTGATGAGTGAAACATTCTCATCCCGGTATTTGCAGGATCTGTTTGGCCTGTCTGGTAAAACGGCAGTCGTGATTGGTGGAACCGGAGTTCTGGGCGGTGCGATTGCCGACGCGTTGGCTCAGGCGGGCGCTCATGTCGTGATTGTGGGTCGCAATGCAGAGAACGGCGCCAGTCGTGTAAAAATGATTGAAGAGCTGGAAGGCAGTGCCGAATTCTTTGCAGCCGATTCCACGAGTCGAACCGATCTTGAATCGCTGGTCGCACATTTGAAAAATAATGGGCGGGTTGCAGATATTCTGGTAAATGGTGCCGGCATCAATGCGGCGACTCCGTTTCTGGACATCAGCGATGAGGAATGGGACAATATTTTCCGCGTGAATCTGCTGAGTGTGAAAGTGGCCTGTCAGGTCTTTGGTCAGTCGATGTTGGATGAAAAAGTGGCCGGCTCTATTATCAACATTACCTCCATGAGCGCGATTACTCCCTTATCACGGGTTTTTACCTATTCTGCCTCGAAAGCAGCCGTATTAAATTTGACTCAAAATCTGGCGCGCGAGTGGGCCGAACAGGGGATTCGCGTAAATGCACTTTCTCCCGGTTTTTTTCCGGCGGAGCAAAATCGAAAAGTGCTGACGCCCGAACGCGTCGAGAGTATTATGAAACATACGCCAGCGAACCGCTTTGGTGATCCGGATGAATTGGCGGGCGCGGTTTTGTTGATGGCAGCCGGTAAAGCAGGTAGTTTTCTGACAGGCAGTAACATTGCCATCGATGGTGGTTTTTCCTGTATGACGATCTAATTTCAGCGGGGGTTTAATTTCTTCTGTATCAACAGAATAAATTGAATGAGTTAAAGGAGCACGAAGACTTGGATCCTATTCAGATTGAATCTGGTCAGCGCTATCTTACTCGTATCAATCCGAAACGCATTCCCCATATTTTCACAGATGTGTTGATAATTGGTGGCGGGATTGCCGGCTCCCGCGCGGCGCTACAAATTGATCCTCGTCTGGAAACGATTATCGTTAACAAAGGGAAAGTAACGCAGTCTAACAGCGCTTATGCCCAGGGCGGCATCGCGGGTGTACTGGATCCTTTAGACGATATTTCCAATCATATCGAAGATACTTTAGCCGCGGGTAAGGATCTTTGTAATCGGGAACTTGTAGAGCATGTTTGCCACGCGGCGCCGCGTCATATACGTGAATTAATTGAGTATGGTGCCGACTTCGATAAACAGGACGGCAAGCTGGCTCTTACCAAGGAGGGGGGGCACAGTCATCGCCGGGTAGCACATGCATTGGGAGACGCGACGGGAAAAGAGCTGATGCGGGCGCTGGTGTTGGCAGTCGAAAATCGACCCTCCATCCAGACCTGGACGAAAACTCCGACCCTCGATCTGGTGACGGAAGACGGAAAGTGCCGCGGTGCGATTATCTGGAACCGTTATCATGGAAAAACTTTGATCTGGGCCAAACAGGTTATTCTGGCGACTGGTGGCGCGGGTTGTCTTTTTCGGGAAACCACTAATCCCCCTCTGGCGACCGGGGATGGACATGCTCTGGCATTTCGTGCCGGCGCTTTACTGCAGGACATGGAATTTATGCAGTTCCATCCCACGGTTTTATATATTGCCGGCGGGGCTCGGTATCTTATTTCGGAAGCGGTACGTGGCGAAGGTGCTTATTTGCGCGATAGTAACGGCGTGCGATTCATGTCGGAATATCATCCCGATCTGGAATTAGCGCACCGCGATGTTGTGAGCCGGGCGATTACCGATCGGATGTTGAAAACGAATCACTCTTGCGTTTATCTTGATTTAACGCATTTGAAAAGATCACTCATCAAAGAGCGGTTTCCCAACATTAGCGAAGTGTGCGCCAGTTTTGGGCTCGATTTATCGAGAGATCAAATTCCCGTCCGTCCGGGTGCCCATTATATGATTGGCGGCGTGAAAACTGATTTGGAGGCGCGTACGTCGGTTCCCCATCTCTGGGCCGCCGGCGAAGTAACTTCCACGGGATTACATGGTAGTAACCGCCTGGCTTCCAACAGTCTGCTGGAAGGATTGATCTTTGGTGCTGCTGCTGGAAAAGGAGCCTCCGCGGCAGCGCTCAGTCAACCCGATCAATTCTCTGCTTCACTCTTGCCTGAGTGGGATTCAGAGAAACGCTCGGATGAAGATTTAAACAGTGACGATTTAAGAAACTCGCTAGCCAGTTTAATGTGGCGTGATGTGGGGATCACGAGAAGTGCAGAATCACTGCGCGACGCAAAAGAAAAAGTCGATTTCTGGAGTCGCTATGTGGTGAATCGTGAATTCAAAACATTGAGTGGTTGGGAACTGCAGAATATGCTGCTTGTTGCGCAGCTGATGATTGCCTCTGCGATTGAACGTCGGGAGAGTCGTGGGGTACATTATCGAAGCGATTTTCCGGAGACGGACGCTGCCTTTCAAAAACATATATCGGTGATTGCCGACAGTAGAAAATAAAAAAGAGGAAGGGACATCAATGCTGCCTGGAATAAAATTATTCGATTTAACAGGTCGAGTTGCCATCATCACGGGAGGCTCAAAAGGCCTGGGCTCAGCTATGGCCGAGGGTCTGGCATCTGCGGGCGCTGATTTGCTGCTGACCAGTCGGCATGAAGATGAAGTAACCGCGACGGCTGCCCAAATTCAGAACGACTATGGAAATCGGGTGATTGGGATGCAGGCGGACGTGACCGATGCCGATCAGGTTGCAGCGATGACGGAGCGTGCGATATCGGAATTTGGAAAGATTGATATTCTGATTAATAACGCGGGGGTGAATATTCGCGGGCCGATAGATGAATTGACGTTGGAAGATTTCGAGCAGGTACAGAGTGTGAATGTGACGGGTCCCTGGTTGTGTGCCAAGTCTGTGGTTCCGCATATGAAACAGGCGAAGTATGGTCGGATTATCAATTTAGCGAGTACATTGGGTCTGGTGGGAATGGCAAATCGAACTCCTTATACTTCGAGTAAAGGCGCGATGGTACAGATGACGCGGGCGCTGGGTCTGGAGCTTTGTGAATACGGGATTACCTGTAATGCCATTTGTCCGGGCCCCTTTCTGACGCCGATGAATGAACCGTTTGCAGAAACCGAAGAGATTAAAAAATTCATTGTGGGCGCGGTGGCCATGAATCGCTGGGCACGGATGGAAGAAATTCAGGGTGCTGCGATTTTTCTGGCCAGCGATGCTTCAAGCTATATGACGGGCAGTATGGTGACCGTTGATGGTGGATGGACGGCACGCTAATGAAACCGGTGAGAATATGAATTCGGATATCGAACCCAAACTGGTTGGTGCAACGCACGGCAACAGACGGGTTCTCGTTCGCCGGGGTTTGATTGGTGCTTTGGTATTCGTATGCATCACAATTGCCTATTCATTTTATGTGGTGATTCAGTTTCATACGACCATTGTCGCTTTTCAAAAACAAAAGGCTTTTCTGGTAGTGACTTATCAGAACGATCAGGGTGAGCCTGTAGAAATGGGCTATGGAGGGGCGGAAGGGCATCTCTTTATTCCTGGCCCGTTATTACGCTATCACCGTTCTCTGTCTGGTATCGAATTATACCGTCAGACTATTTCCAGTCCCGGAGAACTCGATGAATTGTTTAATTTATTGTCTCACTTCCCCAAGTTGAATTATCTGGGTTTAGATGGGTTTCACATTAATCAACAGAGAGCAATCAAAATTTCGCAGCTGAGAAATTTGAAAACCATTGGTCTCAAAAAGTGCAAGATTGAAAAATCATGTTTGGAGACTCTACTCAGTATAGACGGCTTGACGTTTGTGGGATTGCCTGATTCCGAATTTTCCGAATCGGAACTGGAAACTCTTACCCGAGGACCAACGAAAGAGACTTTAACAGGTTTGAATTTATCGTATTGTGATATTTCGGACCGTGGTGCCTCGATGATTTCCCGGCTTCGAAATCTGGAATCACTGGAGCTGGATGGCACGCAGATTACAGATCGAGGATTAAAAATTCTGGCCCGTCTGCCACAGCTCAAAGTGTTGGTTTTGGATCACACTGATGTGACTGATTATGGGGTGGGTTATCTGTCTTCCACGCCGAATCTGATCGAATTAAGTCTGAGCAATACCAGTGCCTCTGATGGCATGCTGGAGACACTCAAGAGGGAAATTCCAGCACTTCGGGTCTCTGATGACTGAACGAAGCAAGAATAGAGAGATCCCTCCATTAATTGGTGGATGAGAAGCCTTTTCGTGCACTCTCTGAATACTTTAATCGGCTTCAATATTAATATTTGATTAAAATTGAACCAATTTCAGAATCTCTTTGGAAGATTGTTCTTCATCGTCCTATATACCAGTGCGCTTGAAACGCGCTCTGGGCTTGCGATCAATTAAAAATTTTTAAGTGACAAAGTCGCTCTATCCAGTTTTTTACTTATCTTCTTTGAGAAAAAATGAGATGAAGGGCCAAATATCCAAAGTATTGGTCGTCGTTCATTCCGACGCGGTGAGAAGCATTCTGACAAGTGCTTTATCTCAGGATGGTTATGAAATCTATACCGCCATTAATGGAGAAGAAGCGCGGCAGAGAGTTCACGAACTGATTCCGGATATCGTACTACTCGATGTCAAACTGCCGATTTTGAATGGAATTGCTATATTACAGGAAATTCGTGCGAGATATAAAGTCGAAGAGATGTCGGTCATCATGGTGACCTCCCAGCATGATGGAGAAGGAATTTCGCGTGTTTTTGAAGAAGGTGCTTTCGACTATCTTCCGAAGCCGGCAACAGATTTGGAAATCAGGGCACGCGTCAGAAATGCCATTCGCATTTTGCAGTTAGTTCGGGAGCAGAAAACATTAAGAAGAGAGGCGGAAGCAGCGAATCAATCCAAGAGTGACTTCCTGGCAAATGTGAGCCATGAAATCCGTACCCCGATGAGGTCCATTCTGGGATTCACTGAAATTTTGAAAATGGAAGCGGAGTTAGCTCAGCTACCTCAACGGTTTCTGGATTTCCTGGACACCATCACTCGCAATGGCGAGCATTTGGTGGAATTGATCAATGATATTCTGGACCTGTCTAAAATCGAGGCAGATGATTTTGAGACAGAATCAATTTCTTGTTCTCCCCTGAAAATTGTACAAGAGGTAATCGAACTCGTTCAAGTGAGAGCCGACTCCAAAGGCCTGAAACTGGAAACCAGTTTTCAGTTCCCATTACCGGTCGAGATCAAATCTGACCCGACCAGAATCAGACAAATATTGATTAATCTGATGGGAAATGCCATCAAGTTTACACAAGCAGGCACGATTCAATTAGAAACGAAACTTCTAGAAAGTCCCCGTCAAGAGCCCCTGATTCAATTCGCGGTGAGAGATCAGGGCATTGGTATGACTGCGTCGGAGCTGTCAAACCTGTTCCGATCCTTTACTCAAGCCGACTCATCCACAACCTGGAAATACGGCGGCACAGGTTTAGGTTTAACGATCTGCAATCGATTGGCACGGAAGTTAGGAGGAGGAATTTCAGTTTCCAGTGAACTCAATCAGGGTTCTGAATTTCGTGTCACTATTCAGACGGGAAGTCTGAAGGGAGTGGAAATGCTTCAGGAGCCGTTGCATCCAGATTCACAACGGGGTCAAAAAAGTAAGCAGGCTGTTTATCCTGCGTATGACGAAACGACCCTGAAAGGCAAAAAGGTACTTTTGGCTGAGGATGGTCCTGATAATCAAAGGCTCATTGTCTTCATATTAAAGAAGGCTGGCGCGGAAGTGATCCTTGCTGAAGACGGCGAAGTGGCATACCGCACAGTTTTGGAATCGATGGAGAGCGGGCATCTGTTTGATATTATTTTGATGGATATGCGGATGCCGGTTCTCGATGGCTAAGAAGTCACCAGAAAATTGCGAGGAGATGGTTATCTGGGGCCCATCATTTCATTAACCCGATATTTCCCATTTGGGTTGAGCCAGGAATCGATCCAGGCTCGAATCA
>NZ_CALEMX010000194.1 GCF_937910335.1 uncultured Gimesia sp.
TGCCATAGCAATTTAGAGTTTATGGGAGACAGCAGATGTTACTGACATCTTGGGTCGAGTCGATGCGAGTTGCTTTCGAAAAAAGCCGTAAGGCTACATTGAATCCTCGTCGCCGACTACAGCTTAGAAGTGTGCCTTCTTCAGCACGTCAGAAAATCCAACGCAGAGTTGCTATTGAGCAATTGGAAGATCGAACTCTTCTGACCTCTCTGATTATCAATCAGCTCACTCCTGGACTGGGGGTAACGCTTAATAACTCTATATTGGATCCGGATGCTGATGGTGTCTCAAATTTTGACACGATCATTTTCGAAGATCTGACCATTAATGCCACTTCCGGACCTGGGGTCTCGATTGATCTTGATGGTTTATTATTCCGGGATTCCGATAATCCTTTGTTGCCCGCCGATTTCAAAATTCTGTTCGATAATGTCTCGATTTCTTCCAGTTCAGGAATTGGTGTTGATATCGAACTTTCGAATTTATTAATCGATACGATTGCAGTTGACAGTTCCACGATTTCGGGAAGCGTGGGAAATGCTTTTAATGTGGATCTGACCGATGTGATATTCGATGAGTTCAATATCGTCGATTCTACTTTGACGGGCCAGACGGGCGCCGGCGTGACCGTGGCATTGAATGCTTCTACGATCGAAGAGACCTCAGTGCGACGTTCGTCGATTGATGGGGTTGCCTTTGATATCACAAATGGGTCCCTTTTACGTCATACAACTATGGCCGATAACAGCATTTCCGGAGCAACCGGAAATGATGGTGTCAGTCTGAATCTGGTTGATTCCATCGCTGAAGAATTTCGGCTGACGAATAACAACGCCATTCAGGGAGTTTCTATCAATGTTGATGACACTGTCGATGGTGGTGCTGCATTATTGACGGAATTGTTCATACACAGCAATATAATCTCCGGCAATACAGAAGGTGCTGGTGTCAGTCTGACATTGAATAATGTCGACCAGTTTGTTTCGATTACAGATAACTCAATTACTTCAAATAGCAGTCATGGAGTCGTCTTTGATCAGACCGATGGTGATTTGAGCGGCGATATTTCTGGAAACGTGATCGCAAACAATGTTGGTCACGGAATCTTCTTTACTCCGTCTACAACCAATCCCCTGCCAACCGGTAATGGAGCACCTGGTGTACCTGCCTTTGCAGGGGTGCCTGGCCCGACTGACAAAATTGACTTTGCCGCGCCGCGGAATGAAGTGCAATTGATTACATTTGAAGGCGTTCCCACCGGCGGTGATTATACTATCATTTATGTCGATGGTAATGGTGTTGAGTTCGAAACAAGTGGTATTCTTGCTACTGCGACCGCCGCTCAGGTAAAGGCGGCATTGGTTGCAGCTACGCCTGTGTTGGGAGGGGGAGAGACACTCGAGATTGGAGTTGACGATATTCTGGTGAACGGCAACTTCCAGGACGGCTATGAAGTGGAATTTGTGAATGCCGTCGGTGGTCGGAATGTAAACCCACTTATTATTAATACAAGTACGCTTACGGGCGCGGATCCCTCTGTCGCCATCACAATTCCTACTGCGGGCAATCAGAGTGAAATTCAGCGTCTGGAATTAACGGGTACGCCGACCTTCGGTTCTTTTCGTCTTACCTTGACAGATCCTAATAATTTGTTGAACTCAGAAACAAGTGTCTTCTCATTCTCTGTTTTGGATCTGTCACTAGCAAACCAAGCAGCCAACGCAATGATTCTTCAGGACGAATTGAATGCGATGGCTGCTTTACTGGGTTACTCGGATGACCCCATCGAAGTTACAGCCGATGCGACTGGATTTACTATTAATTTTCTGGAAACGGGATCATTGCGCGATACCGATGTGCCTCAAATTATTGTAGATGACACGAATTTACGCCTGATTGTCAATGTTGTGGAAAGTCCGCAGGATCCTGGCAATTTCAACAAACCAGCCAATCAAATCATTACTTTTGTCAGCATCGATGAGTCGACTGTTATTCCGAATACGATTGTTGAGACACCGACTGGTGGTTTTTTCCAGCTCACTTTTCAGGGGGAAACTACGGGCGAGATTGCTATTGATACTGATGCTGATCCGGTTGTGGCTGCTGCCAACACTGCTGCCAACATCGACGCGGCTTTAGATGCACTGCCATCGGCGACATTTAAGACGGGAGTCGAAGGCGATTTCGTTGTCACTGGTGATTTTGTCAACGGGTTTGAAGTTTCATTTAATGTCATTCAACACCTGGAACTGAATTCAACCTTTGTGCCTCATCTTGGTACTTTTGATCTGACATTCTTAGGGCAAACAGTCACACTGCCATTTGATATGGCGAATCCCCGTCGCGCCGCTTCTGCAGCAGAGCTCGAGCTTGAATTAAATGCCATTGCCGACATGGAGGGTTATGGTCTTAATGCTGTGAGTGTTGTAGCGACACCAACTGCTTCTCCGACAGTTACTCCTACTGGATTTGATATTATCTTTCTGGATTCTGGTGGTCTTGCGGATGGCGTTACTCTTGGTAGCATTCTACCCGGATCTACCGCCATTCCAGAAATTACCATCAATGACGAAGATTTAAAGTTTGATATTAATATGTCAACGCTTGCTCAAGGTAATAATTTTTCTAATGAGCGGCAATTGTTACGATTTGTAAAATCAGTCAGTGACCCTAGTTTCCCGTTTACTCTTAATGGTGCCAATATTACAGACCCGCCGATTGGTGGTGCTTTTAGACTACAGTTCCAGGGGTTTACTACTGGAGCGATCGTCATTCCCACGACTCCCGCTGCGATGATCACCAATATAAACAACGCCTTAGAGGCGTTGCCGATTGCGGTTAATGCAGATGATTTTACTGTGACCGGTAACTTTACGGCTGGTTTTCAGATTCAGTTTATTGGGGATTTCGCGAGACTTAACGTCGATCCTTTGGTAGCTACTGTATTCCCCTTAGATTTGAACCCTTCGACATTACTTGGCAATTTTGATATCACAAGTGTGTCTCTCATAACGGGTGATGTCGTGTCAGCGCCGTCAGGTCCGCTGGAGCCATTTAGTACGCTGGTAGTTGATCCTGTACAATCACAAGATGGAATTGGTGACAACGAAGTTCAGACTATTTCTTTCCCTGATAATCCCAAAGCAGGAACGTTTACGCTTGAATACAATGGTGAAATTACTGGCCCGCTGAATTTTGATATTATCGCAGCAGATGTCCAAGCTGCGTTGCAAAGCCTGCTTTCGATCAGTGTCTTTGATACTAATGGGGTCGATGATGTTTTAGTGACGGGATCGATTGCCACGGGTGGTTTCACTGTTGAGTTTGTTGATGATTTAAGAGCAATCGATCCTTCAATATCGGTTCCCGCAATACCAGGACCCGTCGTATTTGGTCATGGTCCTGGCATGGAAATCGACATTGATTTCAGCAATCTGGTTTATGTGCTTCCGACCGTGACGACGGTCACTCAAGGGACGACTCTGAACGAAGTCCAGGAGTTTAATCTCATTGGCACTCCCTCGGGGACTGACACGTTTAGATTGTCCTTTGATGATGATGCCACAGAAACTGTTGATATCGACTATGATGCAGATGCTCGTGAAATATATTTAGCCCTGATTGGATTGGCCACAATCAATGACGACGATGTGATTGTTCGCGGAGATGCCCTTACAGGATTTGAAGTGGAGTTTGTAGGAAGCCTGGCAACGATCAATGTACCGCAAATTGTTGTGAATGATTCAGGTTTGACTGATAGCACAATGACTGTCAAAACGACATCCGTAGGTGGTTATCTACGAGGTATTCGGGGCAATTCGATAACTGGTAATTCGGGTGCTGGTGTTGAGATCGATTTGGAGATGTATACTTCCTTCTATGGAGATCTCTCCGGCAACACAATCAGCTCGAATAATACCGCAGGCATTAACTTAGTGGCCGCCGATGCAACCATTCTGCATAGCATCGATTTCAGTCTGTCCGTTGATGGAAATACGATGGATGACAACCGTGGTGTTGGTGTCGCGGTCAGTATGCAAAATACCGCAACGGGTGATATCAGTATCACCAACAATACTATTACCGGTACCCGCAATGATAGCGATGTTTCCACTCCCTATGCTGGTGATGCTATCTATGTTGATTTGCTCGGAACCGATGTTCATTTTGAAGCAGTGAGTCAACTGCGAGATTTGACGATTGATGGTAACTTCCTGGGGACGGATGCTGCGAACACGGGTGGACTGGGGAACGTTGCGAATGGTGTCGGGATTCATATCGAAGAATCGACGATAATCGATCGTACTCAAATTTCGAATAATGTCATCGCCAATAACACGGGAGATGGAGTGAACTTCCACCGTGAAGATGACGCCCGCGTAGGTCGCGCCGATGTCGATCCGATTGTGGGTGAAGAACGTGCCGTTATGATTTATAGTAATACATTGACTGGAAACAGCGATGGTATTGATATTCTGGCACAGAATGGTTCTTTAACGACGACCGATTTTGAAATCAAAGAGAATGTGCTTAACAGCAACTTGAGAGATGGTCTGAGTCTCCATGCTGAAGCAGATGCCAGCATCTTTGCAGATATCATTAATAATCAGATCACATTCAACTTACAGAATGGTATTGAAGGGACGACGCGGACTACTGATCAAGATTACTTCGGAACAGATCGTCGTGATATATCAGGGACTTGGATCCAAAACGACATCAGTAATAATGTGTCACATGGGGTTCGTATTTCCGGACGAATCGGTAATCGCCTTGATGGTGATGCTTTTGTGCCTCGCTACCTTTTCATTGGACTGGATGGGGTTGATCCTGTAACTGGTTTGGATCGTGGTAATTTGATCGAAAGTAATGGGGGCGATGGAGTTCAGATTGCGGCCCACCGGGATCGTATCGAGGGGAATGTGAAAATTGCCAATAACTCGATTCTCTCGAACGCAACCGGAGGGATAGAGCTTTCCGGAGAAAGTCTTTTTTCATCAATAGATAATAACTTGATTGCTTTCAACATTGGAAAAGGGGTTGATATCAATTCCAACACCCAAGTTGTCTTCTTACGCAATAATACGATCACGGAAAATACATCAGATGGATTAGAAGTTCTCAGTGCGAATTCGGTAAGTCATGGTGAACTGAATTTTACACAAAACGAATTAATTGGTGATGCCGTTACGAGTGTCACTGCAATAGGCAATTTCATTGATAATAATGGTGGTCGTGGTATCGATCTTCAAACTGAAGAACAGGCGGGATCTGACTTTATCTTTGGCGATGGTACAGAATCTGGGGCCAACCGCATTGTGTCGAATGCCCTGGAAGGTGTCTATGTTGTGACTACCGCGTCCAGGGGGCAGGATCAGGATGCCAATAGTACAGATGTCTTGGATGCAACGGGAGATGTCCTTACTTCAAGTGCAGATATGGTTTTGCAATTAGACACGAACTATATCCAGGATAATGGTGAGAACAGTAGTTTTGCATCCACTGGTTTAATTTTGAGAATTGGTACAATGGCCTCCGAAGTTCGTAACATCTCTGGCCAAACTCCGGGAACTGCAGTGAGTGTGGGAGAAGAAAGCAGTGCTAATGCTGCTAATGGACGGTCGAATGTTTCTGTCACGAATAATGAGTTTGAAGGTAACTTTGGTGAGGATTTTTATGCTGAATCATTCACTTCGACCGTTGATCCTCCGACCACACAGGATATCTGGATTGCGCCCACAGGCAACCCGGCATTCCGTGTGCTCGCAAGCCATCGGCGCGATCCATTAGCAAAACTGAATCTGGTGTTTGAGGGGAACACGGGTAACGGGTTGAGTGTGACTAATGTGGGGGCCTTCTACGATAATGCTGAGCCCGACTTTAAATCGCGTCTGAATAACAAAGTGGCACCGAATCCGGATGGTCCCTTTAATTCTGATACACGTCGCCGTAACGCGCAGCGTGTTGCCTCCCGAACCAATTTAGATCCATCTTCTGGTCCTAATGCTGCTCCGACAGCCGTGGGTTTAGTGGCGGATGCGTTCGTTTCCACGCCGGGAGCTCCTATTACAGTTGTAACGACAGATCCGCATGGGTTGTTTTCTAATTCTACAGTTGAAATTACGGGTGTCGAATCGGATGAGCTTGGGCTTCCAAGTATCTTTAGTTTTCTTGAAGATAGGTTAAGCCCTGCCAATGGTGTTTTTGTAATTGACGTAATTGATAATTTCAGCTTCACTTTACGAAGCACGGAAGGGGCCGTGATTGGCGCCGTAACTCCCGGCACTGGAACATGGTCGTTTAACGATACGGGCGCCTTCCTGTATGACGGGATGGGTGTCAGTACATTCCGAATTGCTCAAGGCTTTGATGGTGTGGGTGGTTCGCCTTTTGGCGGTAGTGGTGGTTTCCAAGAGGGAGATTCGTTTTTGTTTGAAACGAATCGTCCGGGAGCGATCTTTGGTGAACTGGATTTTTCGTGGGATACCTGGGTACCTACCGCAAATTCGTTTCTAGCTCCGCTTGTTAGTACATTCCTGACGGCTGATATTTCAGTGACGGTTCCCGATCCTTCGAATGTGACTGCCGTTGGTGATTTCACCATCTCGTTTACAGAAGATGTGGCCGGTGTTGATATCAATCAATTTTCCTTGTTCAAAGACAATGTCGATATCAGTAGTTTGTTAATGGCTTCGATGTTGGAGCAGAATCCGAATTCTCTCCGTAATTTCACGCTGAATATCGATTCGATTATCGCCGCGCAAGGGGATGGGGAATATGAGTTGCGGTTGAATGCGGATGGATTTTCGATTACCGATGCCAAGTATACATCTGGCTTTAATACGCTGTCGTTTGGCGATGTGGAACGATTTACCGTCGATACTGATGAGCCTACTGCGGAATTTGAAGAGGTTGAATTGGTGTTGAACACTCCGATCAGCGGTGCGGCCGGTGAAGTGGTTATCAATTTCAATGAAGATGTGATCGGCGTTGAACTGAGTGATTTTACCCTCACCTTTGATGACGGCAGCGGTCCGGTAAATAAAGATTTATCAGCTGCGACTTTGACCCAGGTGACCGGTAGCCAGTTTGTGCTTGATCTAAGCAAGGTCACCAGTTTGTCCGGCGATTATGTTTTGACGCTGAACACTGGAGGATCAGGATCCATTACCGATCTGGCTGGAAATGCGATACAAGTAGGCGACGACGTTGAATGGAGCACTGATACATTGGCTCCGATCGCACAATTTGAGAATGTGGCGGATCAGCCGCTTAGCGATCCATTATTCTTTGTGCTGTTGAAGTTTGGTGAACCTGTGTCTGGGTTTGATGACTCTAGTATTACGGTGGAGGACAATCACGGAAACGTAATTAATGTTCTCTCCATCAACCCGAATTTTGATGGTTCTGAATTTGAACTTGAACTAGGAGCTCAGGTAGACGCGGATGGGATTTATACGGTTACTTTTGATCCTGAAACATCTACAGTTCCAGTTCAGGACACCGCCGGAAACAAGGTTGCCGGTTCGACTTTTGTGACCTGGCGAAAAGGTGATGATTTCGTTGCACCCACGGTGGGGATTCAGTCTGTTGCCCCCGTAAATATGGGTGAGCTGCCTTTCGCGATTAACTTCTCTGAAGATGTTGTGAATGTCGATGCTGTCGATGATACTGACCCCCTCAATATATTCTATACTAACCTGGTACTGTTCTTTGATGATGGTCCGGATCCGATAAAAATTCCAGTTGGATCCTTAACGGGACCAGTGGGACCAGGGGGACCAACGGCGCCAGCGGGACCAGATTCATTTTATACTCTAGATCTGGGGGTTATTGTTGCTGCTAATGGGGCTGGAGAATATTCCCTGACAGTATTGGATGAAATTGGTGGGGGAACGATTGTAGATTCTCCCGGTGGTAATGCATTGGTCCGGGGCACGACTGAAACCTTTCGGATCGGTGATGATGTTCTGAACGCGACGATTGAAAGTCTACGTCTACCTACTTCATCGTCTGTACTGATCACCGATGTTGGCGAGGTAACGATCACATTTAAAGACGCTACGGATGCTTCTATCGCAGTCGACCCAACCAAAGTCAGCATCCTTGATTTTCGATTGACGCGCAACGGACAGAATATCCCGTTGACAGATCTGGTTGTTGAACCTGTATCAGGAACAAATGATTCTACATATAAAATTGATTTAAGTACTGTGACCGATATACCAGGCGATTATACGCTGACGCTGGTTGCTGAAGGATCAGGAATTAGTGCTGGTCCTATCCCCCTATTAAATGATGTCTCAGTTTCCTGGGTTAACGGATCGATCATTTCTGTGACGGAACTTTTAGACGCACCTGACGATTTAGCCGGTGATGGTATCGTTGGTGATGGAACGGAGGAAACACAGACGTTGCGTGCCGCCATTCAGGAAGCGAACGCGCTGGCTGGTTCCAACATTATTGAGCTTGCCGCTGGTAAGTATGAATTAAGCATAGGTGGGATTGATGAAGATTTAGCAGCAACGGGTGACCTGGATATTCGCGATAACCTGACAATTCGTGGAACCGGTGTTGCCGTGTTTGCCGACGATGGTATTACGCTTCTGAGTGGTACCGCCATTGATGGTGGCGCACTGGATCGGATCTTCCAGGTCTTTGCCGGCGTGACTTTGAATCTGGAAAATCTGACGATTACCAATGGAGCCTTGACGGGTAGTGCAGACGGGGCTGGTATTCGAAACAGTGGAACGACTACTTTGACGAATGTGGAAGTGACTGGAAACGTAGCCGCGGATAGTGCTGGTGGTCTGAATAATACTGGTTTGATGATTATCGTCGACAGTACGATCTCAGGAAACAGTGCTGGCGGAAGTGGTGGTGGTATCCGCAATACGGGAACTCTGGAAGTGACTCGAAGTACCATCAGCGGAAACAGCACCGCACGCGATGGTGGTGCCATCTTCAATGCGGGTGCGGGAAATGTCACGTTATCTAATTCTACATTCTCAGGTAACCATTCCGATCGCTCTGGTGGTGCGATTCGAAATACGGCTACGATGACTGCCACGAACAACACATTTACGCTCAATGATGCAGGGACTAACGGGGGGGCGATTTCCAATACCGATACTTCAACTTTGCAGAATAACCTGGTGATTGGAAACACGGCTGCAACCAATGCAGAACTAAACGGAGATTTTATCAGTCTGGGAGGCAACCTGACCGGGTTGCTTGGTTCTGCGACCGGAATTGGTGCTTTAGATATTGTTGATGTGATAGATCCGACTCCTGTTCTTGATTTAACATTAGCAGACAACGGCGGCCCAACGCTTACACATGCACTACTCCAGGGAAGTATCGCCATTGATGCAGGCGGAAGTATTGGTGTGGACGAATTAGAACAACGGGGAAGCACACGAGTTTTGGGAAGCAGTGTCGATATTGGAGCTGTCGAATTTGGTGTGTTCTTTGTAAATAGTTTACTGGATACAGTCGATGTGACTCCTGGGGATGGAATCGCAGCTGATGCGGATGGAAATATCACCTTGCGAGCTGCCATCATGGAAGCCAACGCATTAGCCGGTGATTCTGTCATCATACTCGGACCAGGAATGTATGATTTGACGATCTTGAATGACATTAACTCTGATCTGGATGATGCATCGACGGGCGATTTAGATGTGACCGATCTCACGGGTAGTTTGACAATTACAGGTGCGGGTAACGGTCAAACCATTATTAACGCAACGGCACTGAATGCAACGGCACTGGATGACCGAGTGTTTGATGTGCTTGTTGGTATTGAGTTGACTCTGGATGGAGTAACGATTACCGGTGGTCATGCGGTTGGTGGAAGCGGTGGTGGTATCCGTAATCTGGGAACATTATCTCTGCTGAATACGGTCGTAGATGCGAATACTGCTGACATTAATGGTGGTGGAATTCTCAATGGTCAGCTTAATCAACAGGGAACATTAAATCTGTTGAATAGTACTGTTTCCAATAACAATGCTGTTGACGGTGGCGGTATTTTCAATAATGACCAGTCAACGATGACTCTAGCCGATTCTGATGTTACAGGAAATACCGCAGCCGGTGATGGTGGTGGTATCTTCAATGATCTTGAGGCTACAATTGATCTGACACGCAGTTCAGTTTCAGGTAATACATCCACGTTGGATGGTGGTGGTATCTACAATAATGATCTAGCCATCCTGACGATTAGCGACAGTAAAGTGAACAGCAATACTGCCGATCAGGGGGCGGGTATTTTCAACGAAGAAGCGGCTGCTTTGACAATCAGTCGTACAACAGTTTCTGGAAACAACGCGTTACTTTCCGGTGGTGGAATTTACAATGATGAAGGTGTGGTTTTACTCAGCGATGTTTCCATCTTAACTAACATGGCTGCCAGCGATGGTGGTGGTTTTTACAATGCTTCCGCTGGTGAAGTGATGATTACCGACAGTTTGTTCAAAGATAACTCCGCAGACCGTGATGGTGGTGCCATTGCCAACTTTGGAGTCAGTCTGTCATTGACCGGGACAATTATTAGAGACAGTGAAGCATTGAGGAATGGTGGTGGCTTATTCAATGATCAGGAAGAAGGGGCCGTGAATCTGACGTCTACTTCTTTGATCAACAATGAAGCCGTAGCCGGTGGTGGTATTTATAATCAGGAACTGGGAACGATCAACCTCGATCTCTCTGCCGTGAATGATAATAGTGCCAGCACAAATGGTGGTGGTATTTATAATAAGGATGATGGGACAATCAACCTGCAACGAACGACCGTTGATGGAAATACCGCGGCGGATGATGGGGCTGGTATTTTCAATGAGCATAATGCTCAATTGAATATCTTAAGCAGTACGCTTTCGAACAATATTGCCTCTCGTTTCGGTGGTGGTATTTATAATAATTCAATTGCTCTGGCAGATATCGTGAATGCGACCATCTCAGGGAATGATGCTGTAGCGGGTGGTGGTATTTATAACGATGAAGAAGGGAGCATGGAAATAACCAATGCGACCATCTTTAACAATTCCGCGACGACCGGAGGTGGAATCCTGAATGCTGTTGATGGTTTTGTGAGTGTTGCGAACTCAATCATCGCTGGTAATACTGATTCTTCTGCCAGTCCCGATGTCAGAGGTGGTTTTGATTCTCGTGGGAATAACCTGATTGGTATTGAGGATGGTTCCACTGGATTCGACGTTGGGATTCCTGAAGATATGGTGGGGACAGTCGCAGATCCGATTAATGCCGGTTTGGGCGCCCTTCAGGACAATGGTGGTGCGACCTTTACACATGAGCTGATAGGCGGAAGCCTGGCACGTGATGCAGGTAATAATTTCTATGCTCCTACAGATGACCAGCGTGGTTTTGCCCGTTTATTCGATGGTGATGGAAACGGTTCATTGATTGTTGATATTGGAGCATTTGAATCTGGATATATTGTAAGCAGCTTTGGTGATTCGGTTGATGCTAATCCCGGAGATGGTGTGAGTGTTGATGCAAACGGCCAAAGCACATTGCGTGCAGCCATTATGGAAGCCAACACTCGTATTGGCGCCGATACAATTCTGTTGGGAACAGGAGTTTATACTCTCTCGCTGTTTGGCCAGTATGAAGAAAACGCCTTGCTGGGTGACCTGGATATTACAGACGATTTAACCATTATCGGTGCGGGTTCGGGCCGAACCTTTATTGACGCCGACTTCCTGGACCGTATCTTCCATATCTTCACAAATATTAATGTTTCCATTCGCGGCGTGACGCTTGTGAATGGAAGTGTCACACGTGTGGAAGACGGTGGTGCGATTCTGAACTTTGGTAACCTGACATTGGAAGATGTGACGATTGAGAACAGTCTCGCCAACCGTGGTGGAGCCCTGTTCAACAATGGTTTCGTCACCATGACGGACAGCTTCTTCCGTAACAATACCGCGATTGCTGACGGGGGAGCCATCTTCAATAACGATTCTGGTACGATCACCATCGATATGAGTACCATTTCCGGCAACGATGCTGAAAATGGTGGTGGTATCTTCAACTCGACAGGGGGAACTCTGGGAGTCAACGACACGACAATCGACGGTAATACTGCAACGGTTGCCGGTGGTGGTGTGTTCATTTCGAATGAAGTGGCTGTGGGGAATGGTGAAGGGGGTAGCGGAGTGATTGTGCCTGCGGCCTCAAGTGAGGTCGTGGTAGCAGAAACGTTTGAATTACACACTAGTCCTAAATACGATATCGCAGAAGCTGGCATCTTGAGTGAAGCTCCTCCATTTCCAGTCAGCGATACGTTCAACCTGAGTTCGCTGCCCGGGTCTAACTTCACGATTTATCTCGATTTCGATGGGCACACGACAACTGGCACACAGTGGAACACCTTTTTCAATCAGGTTTCGATTGTTACCCCTGCTTATGATACCGATGGCGACGTCGGGACATTCAGCATGTCCGAAATCGAAGATATACAACGAGCCTGGCTACGTGTTTCTGAGGACTTTGCTCCGTTTAATATCAATGTTACCACCGCGGAGCCACCACTCAGCGATCTGATCAGGAGTGATGCCTCAGATACGCGCTGGGGTGTGCGTGCCGTCAGTGGTGTGGACACCTTTGATCTCACTGGTACCGGGGGCCTTGCATTCCTGACATCGTTCAACGCCAGCACCGACACACCAGCCTTCGTATTTAACGCAGGTCTGATTGGTGTTGCCGAGACGATCAGCCACGAAGTGGGACACACACTGGGATTAAACCATGATGGTACGTCAGCCGTGGAATATTACCCGGGTCATGGAAGCGGTCCAACGGCCTGGGCTACGATCATGGGGGCTGGTTTTTTACAGCAAGGTCTGGTCCAGTGGAGTCAAGGTGAATACACCGACGCTGACAACAGCGAAGACGATCTGAGTATCATCACAAGCCAGAACGGATTTAGTTATCGCGCCGATGATCACGGGAACGGTCTTGGATTTGCGTCAATTATCACCGGTGGCACGGCTTCCGGAATCGTCGAGCGAAACTCAGATGTGGACTATTTCCAGATCACAACCACTGGTGGCGATGTCAGCATCGATCCATTCTTCGAGAGTCCCAACCTCGACATTCTTGCGACATTGTACGATTCCAGCGGCACTCAGATTCAAACGAGCAATCCCACTGGCGCTCTCAATGCGTCATTCATCGGACTGGCAGCTGGTACCTACTTCGTGTCCATCGAAGGGACAGGTGAAGGCGACGTTTTGGGAACGGGTTACTCAGATTACGCGAGCTTGGGGCAGTATACAATTACGTTTAATGCCGAGCCTCCGATGGTGACCCCCGGTGACGTGACGATTTCCAACAGTACCATTTCGTATAACATCGCCGGTACCCGTGGCGGTGGATTATTGAATGAAGACACCATCGAGATTTCCAATGTAACCTTCTCAGGCAACGAATCTGGCAAAGAAGGTGGTGCGATTCATAACACGGGTGAGCTGAGGATCAATAATTCGACAATTTATGACAATACGACTGAAGGTTCAGGCGGTGGAATTTATTCGGTTTCTGCTTCCGCCAGTGTGACTGCCAGTAACACGATCATTGCCGGTAATCATGCTTTAGTGAGCGGTTATGATCTGGAAGGTGTGTTTACTTCAGCGGGCAATAACCTGATCGGAACACCCGATACGGCAACCGGCTTTATTGACGGATTCAACAATGATATTGTCGGGTCCAATGCACAGCGCGTTGACCCCGTCTTAAGTATTCTTAAAGACAATGGTGGCCCGACCTTTACTCACGCATTACTTGCGGGAAGTCTGGCGATTGATGCTGGCGACAATACCGATGGTGTTGTGAATGACCAACGTGGGGCAACCAGGCCTACGGATACCACGAGCGATATTGGTGCTTACGAATTTGTGACTCCCACAATCAGTATTTCCGATATCAGTCAGGTAGAGACTAATATCGGAACGACAGTGTTTGAGATTTTAGTTTCACTGTCGAACGTCAATGTTGATGAGGTAACAGTTGACTATGAGACTTCAAATGGAACGGCTGAGGCTGGTATTGACTATCAATTTACATCAGGCACTGTGACTTTCTCGCCCGGTGAAACAACACAGACGATTGAAGTGATCGTCAACGGAGATATCACTCCAGAGGCTTACGAGACATTCTTCGTCAATCTGTTTAATTCAGTGGGAGCCACGATTGATAAGGATCAATCTCTGGGAACCATTAAGAACGATGATGCCGAAATTTCCATCGACCCTGTGTCACTCGACGAAGGCCCCGTTGGTACCACAACCGATTTCAACTTTATCGTATCGCTGAGCCACCCTGTTGCGGGAGTGGTAACCGTTGATTATATTACTGCGGATGGAACTGCAATGTCAGGCATTGATTATGTGGGGATATCTAATGGTAAAATTACCTTTTTCCCAGATGAAGATCTCGAGAAAACGGTGACCGTCGTGGTGAACGGTGATTCGGAAATTGAGCCTGAGGAAAAATTCAATGTTGAATTGTCAACTGCCACTGCCACAAATACTGTGGGTGATGTGGATTTCCTGTCGTCAATAGGAACAGGCACGATTAAGAATGATGACTTTGCGTTACTGTCAATCAGCGATGTGACCAGGACAGAAAACTATGATGACGGTGACGGTGACCCGACCACGATTACCTTTAAATTTACCGTTTCGTTATCACAGGCGCTTATTGGTGATACTATCACAGTCTTAGCTTCCACGATGAATGGTACAGCGGAATCGGGATCAAGTTCGCCCTACGATTATGAAGCCAAATCAGAAACTGTCATGTTTGCTCCCGGCGTAACAGAGCGGCCATTTGAAGTGACTGTTTTTACAGATTCGGGATTTTTTGAAGATAATGAATTCTTCTATGTCAATCTTTCAAATCCCACCAACTCGAATATTGTTGATGGGCAGGGTGTCGGAACGATAGTCGAAAATGGAATCGTCGTCACCACGCTTGATGATATTGTCGACTCCGGTGATGGTTTGATTTCACTGCGTGAAGCCATCACGCAAGCAAATGATAATGTTGGTGTTGTAGATAATATCATATTGCTGGATGGTGAATATATCATGACGCGTGACGGAGTTGGTGAGAATTTGAACGATACGGGTGACTTTGATATTCTTGAAAGTGTCAATATATTCGGTCAGGGAACAGGTCTCACGAGGATTAATGCTGATCCTTTGAATCCTTTTAATCCTGCTGATCCTTTTGATTTTATTGCACAAGATGGTGGAAATGGAATCGATCGCATCTTCCACACAGGTATTGGTGTGGCTCTGAATCTATCGAATATGGAGCTGAGAAACGGTAACGCCGATGATGGTGGTGCCCTGTTTACTCAGGGGCCGACTACACTGAATCAGTTGATCTTCTTGAATAACAATGCCGACTTCTGGGGTGGTGCGATATTGAGTACCGCCGATATCGATATTACTGATGCTCAATTCCTGAATAACCATGCCGGTTTCCAGGGTGGGGCTCTTTATCAATATCAAGAAACGGCAACGATTTCTCATTCCACGTTTGATGGAAATACATCAGATGCGCGTGCTGGAGCTGTTTATGTTGCCTCTGGTGCGACGTTTAATGTTTCAGAGTCATTATTCAACAATAATGTTGCAGGAAGCCGTGGTGGTGCAATTTATACCTCAGGCACCACAAATTCAACGAATGTCACCTTCTCTGAAAACCATTCCGGATCTCGTGGCGGTGCAATCTTCACTGATGGCGAGTTGGATGTTTTGAATAACACTCTGACCATGAATACGGCAGATCAATCTGGTGGGGGTATTTACAACGAAGGTGAAATTAAGTCCCTCAAAGATACGACGTTCTCAGCCAATCATGCTGGCGTTGACGGTGGTGCAATTTATAATGATGGCACGTTGGATATGGTTGATAATATCTTGTCACTGAATACTGCCGTTCAATCAGGCGGGGGGATTTATAATAAGGGTGACACCGTTTCCACGGGTACCACATTCTCAGAAAATAGTGCCGGCGTTCACGGTGGTGCGATTTTCAATGATAGTGTTTCGGTGGATGGCACGTTGGACTTTGAAAATACGACTTTGTATCTGAATACTGCCGTACAATCAGGTGGGGGTGTTTACAATAAAGGGCTTGCTGAGTTCACAAATACGACGTTCTCAGCCAATCATGCCGGCGTTCGCGGTGGTGCGATTTTCAATGATGGAATATTGGAACTTCTCTACAATACATTGACGTTGAATACCGCAGATCAATGGGGCGGTGGGATCTCCAACAGTAATACCAATACGGTGACTCTGTACAATACGATCGTGGCTGGAAATATTGCAGTCATAGGAAATGATGACCTCGATGGTGACTACTCTCCGATTCTCGGCCCTCCAGTTGTTGCCAGCCAGTATAATTTGATTGGTAATATTGGAACGGCGACCGGTTTGACAAATGGTGTGAATTCAAACATTGTTGGCTCTTCGCTCTCGCCCATTGATGCCATGTTAGATGTTTTGGCTGATAATGATGGCAACACGCTGACTCACAATCTGATGCCGGGCAGTCCGGCGATTGATGCTGGTCTGTTTGATGATGGCAATTTGTTGGATCCATATCCAACAGTTGACCAACGCGGACAAGCGCGGCCTGTCAATGGATCTGGATTAGTCGATCCCCTCGCAGATATTGGAGCTGTTGAGTTTCGGCCAGGCAGCCCACCACCATTGTTCGGTACCAAGGGTGATGTTGAATTGGCTGTTGAGCATACCCGCATCCAGTTATCCGTGGTCACAGATCAAACGGCTGTTTCCAGTGATGGGCATACCTCTGCTTTACCAGCCGATGCCGAATGGATTCATGAATGGGAATCATTCTGGGTCGAAGTCTGGGTGAATACTGCCAGTGGACTCAGTATCTCGGATGTCTTAACTGAGATTGCTTATAATTCAGATTACTTTACAGCGACCTCCGTAGAATATGGTTCCAGCTTTGCGGTCAATACTACTGCTGTCATTGATGATGCAGCAGGCGTTGTGCGAAATCTGAGTGGTAGCACAGAGCAATCTGACGTAGGTGGAACGGGACATGCCTTGTTTGCCCGCATTAGATTTGAATCTCTGGCTGGCGATCAGGTAGAAGTCGATCCATCTGATTTGACATTAGATCCACTTGAGCTTGGTTTGGAAGTACTGAATACAAAAGTTGATATTGCTGATGTCGGTGAAGTCATTGCGAATGTAGGAGCGTTACCTGAAACTGAGCTCTATCCCGTGATCTACGATATCAACGATGATGATGCTGTCAATTTCCGTGATTTGATAGTTTTCGCATCGGTTTACAGTCAAGATGTTTATAATGCTTCTTCACAGTTTGTCGCAGCGATGGACTTTAACAAGAGTGGTCGCGTCGACTTTAGAGACCTGACTCAGCTTGCTGCGAACTATGGCAAAAGCAAGAGCGGAAATACTGCGATCAATTTCCCGACAACCTTTGGTCAGAAATGGATTGGAACTTCGCTGGAAGTAGCCAGTGGTGACGATAGTATCGGACAGGTGATCGAAGCTGCCGTTGATACCTGGGAAACGGCACTAGGCCTGGAAGAGCCTCTGGAAGTAGAAGTGATTGTGCGTGATTTTGGTACGGCTCAACTCGGTTCCGGTCAGACTACGGAATACAGTGTTGATGGAATTCCCGTTGCCGGTCGAGTTGTCATTGACGATGATGCTAACGGTTTAGGATGGCACGTCGATGTGGCAGATCTTCCTGCGGGAACTGGTTATGACCTGTATACAGTTCTGTTACACGAAATCGGACACGTACTTGGTTTCACCCGTTATTACTCTGGATTTGGTAACCTCATCGAAACAGATGGTAATGGTGACCTGACATTTGTCGGATCAGACTTTACTGTCGACCTGGATGCAGCCGGTTATCATATTGACGATCCAGATTATTCCGATGATCTGATGAGTGATACGCTTGATCCAGGCGTTCGTAAGACACCATCCGCCCTGAACGTTCAAATGTTTCTGGAGGCTTACCAGAATGTGGGAGCAACTGGCGGCGGTGGAACCAGTAGTCCGATTTTTGGAACTAATTCAGTTCCTGCTGAAAATGTGGAACCAGTGTTGGTCAAAAGCATTGAAGCAGCAAAAGTCTTTGTTGATCAGTCAACGGTTGGTTTTGTTGCTCCTGCTGCTATCAAGAATACTGAAGAAGATAGTTCACTGGATCAACTTCGACAGGTGGCTAGCTTCGATGCGATTCAACCAAGTCTCTTTGATCAAGGTACTCCATTCGAACGATCTGAAGTGGATGAAACGATCTTTGAAGACCTGTATTCAACGGAATTTGAAAATAGTCTGACAGGATCTGGTTCAGATGATCGGGAGTTAGTGTTTGCCCATTCGGAAAACGAACAGGCTGACGATTTTAGTGAGAACCTGGAATCGATGGACGAAGCCTTTAGTAACTGGGAAGGTCCCCTGTTGTAGGAGTTTTTGTTCAGAGTCCGGTAAACTATTTTCCGGTCAATCGATTCAATCTGAAAATAATCTGACCCTCTGCAAATGTTGTCGTTTGCAGAGGGTTTTTTATTGGTGAATTGAAAAACAGCTTGCTCTTTTAGCGAGAGCAGTTTCCTCCGCCGTTCAGAGAGTGTAAAATAGAAGCGAGATCGCCTTTGCAGGCTATTTACTGTAGTGGAGTGAAATATCAATTGGCGATAACCGGGAGCGTGTATTTTGGATCGAGATCAGTTTTATTTCAGGCAGTTTTTGCTATGGTTTTGTTTTGTGATTTTGCTGTCAGGCTCGGTTCAGGCTGCAGAATGGGGCACATTAACCGGGCAGTTTCTTTATACAGGCAAGGTATCAGTTCCCCAAAAACTTGAGATCAGCCGCGACCAGGAAATTTGTGGCAAGTTCAGTGATCAGGTGCTTGACCAGTCATTGGTCATTGGGAAAAGTGGTGGTGTCAAGAATATCTTTTTCTATCTGCGCGAATCAAAATTGGATGAATCTCAGATCCACTCCGATTATCAGGGGGTGTCTCCTTCGGTCAAAATTCAAAACAAAGGCTGTATATTCCGGCCACATGTTTCAGGGCTCTGGGTCAAAAAGCAACAACTGCTTACAGAGAATGAGGATCTTTGTGCACATGGTTTTCAAGTGAAGGCTTATCGAAATCCCAGTCTCAATCAGTTATTGCCGCCCGGCGAATCATTCACACATCGATTTGAATATGGTGAGAAACTCCCTATGCGCATGAGTTGCAGTATTCATCCCTGGCAGGAAGGTTGGCTGCTCGCACTGAATCATCCTTACTTTTCGACGACTGATGATTCTGGCGCCTTTTCGATTAAGAACTTACCCGTAGGGGAGTGGGAGTTTCAGGTCTGGCATGAAAAAGCTGGTTATTTGATTGCCAGTCCTGATTGGACACGCGGGAGGGTCAAGCTTAAGATTGTTCCGGGTAAGAATGATCTGGGTGTAATCAAGGTGACTCCCTCTCTGTTTGCAGGTAAATAAACGAACCGATCATGCGACTATTAAGCTACAATATTCACAAAGGGATAGGTGGACGAGACCGACGTTATCGGTTGGAACGCATCATCAGTGTGATCGAGTCAGAAAATCCGGATATCGTCTGTCTGCATGAAGTCGATCGGAACGTCAAACGTTCCCGGTTTAATAATCAGCCTCGAATCCTGGCTGACTATTTCAATATGCGGGAATCTCTGTTTCAACTGAATGTGAAGTTGAAGACCGGCGGTTATGGAAATATGATCCTTTCACGTTGGCCGTTTCTAATACAGCATCAAATTTCACTGACGAATAAATGGCGCAAATCGCGTGGAGCGCAGCTCGTAGTGATTGATTCTCCCGAAGGTGCCTTTCAATTAGTCAATTTCCATCTGGGGCTTGCCGAGAAAGAAAGGCATTGGCAAATTGATCATTTGCTGACGCATCGATTGTTTGAAGAAGGCAATGGCTATCCCGCATTGATTGTTGGCGATACAAATGACTGGCGAAATACGTTGGCAAAAGGAACGTTTTCTCAGCATCAATTTGAGGAAGTGACTCACCCGCCTTCTAAGTTTCGATCGTTTCCGGCTTATTTACCTGTCGGCACTTTGGATAAAGCCTTCATTCGGGGAGAGATTGGTGTGAAAAATGCGAGACTCTCTCGATCAAAACTTTCGAGGGAAGCCTCAGACCATTTACCTTTGGTGATCGACTTTCATTTAAACGAGCATGCAGAGCTTTACAAAAAAAAAGCAGGGCATTAAATTGTGCCCTGCTGATCTCTATCGAATCGATGACTTCACAACTTTTTTAA
>NZ_CALEMX010000195.1 GCF_937910335.1 uncultured Gimesia sp.
AGTCTGGATCTGTTCCAGGCTCAACCCATATGGGAAATCCCGGTCTGTAGGAACTCGCAATTGATTTAACGCCTCAACTAACTGCTGCAGACGTTGAGTACTCTGTTGTCCCTGCTGACCAATAATCGGCACAAAGCCTCCTGGTAATCCCCCCTCAGCATTTCCAACACCAATCGTAAGATTCTTATGTGAGATCACAACCGGACTGATTTCCACTTCGCCGGTAACAATAACTGTTTGTGATTTTGGATTGACTACAACGCGTGCCTGCTGATGCGGTCGATCGATTCCCACTTCCATTACGGCGGCGACAAACTCGACCGGTGATTCCGTATATTGTTTGGGAATTCGAATAAAAACTCGTCCCGGCCCCTGCGCAATTGCCAACTGCTGATTGCCCGCTTCAAAACTGAATTCGGAATTAATCACGCGTGCTACTTCGCTGGCTGTATGAAAACCGGTATGCTGTTTATCGACGAGTAGAGTAATCGATCGAGTTTTACGGTCAATAAAAGGAAGCTCAAAATTCCGCTCCATCACCAGTCCATTAATTATTTTCCCGGATGCTTGTGATGTTTCATCTTCCAGAATAATGGCACCGGAACACAGACCTGCTCCCACTCCATTTCCAATTTCCGGAGTTGCCACTGGAGCGACCAGGAGTCGACCCCCGCGTAAACTTTTGGCACCCAACATGGAACTGACAAAACAATCCAGCTTTTGACCTTTGCGAATTCCACTGGCCGGAATCGTAGCTTCAATCATGACAAGCGCCACGTTATTAGCACCTGACAGATCTTTTAAATCAACAATCGGATTGTTCAAATGTTTGAGCGCTGCTGCCAGACTGCGAATGGTTGCCAGATTTTTGCTTCCATCACCCGAGCCATCCAAACCGACAATCAGGCCCATGCCGGTCAACTTGATTTCTTTCATGCCGTAAACTGTGCAGATATTCTCGACACGCGTACGCGCCCATAAGTCAGTCGCAGAATTCTGCAGGATGACTATGGAAGCAATCAGAAGCCAAACAAGTTTTTTTGACCGGGATCTCATAATATTTTCTCGTGGCTGATCAACAGCAGGACATGGAATTAAAAGGGGAAGATCAAATCGTACAATATCACTCCCCAGGGTCTTTTCGTGCTTTCATATACTTTACCTCTCTGATGTTTCACAATATCCAGATTGGCAATGTTCTCGCTTAAAGCGGTATTGTCTCGGTTCACATCTTTACTGCGTATTTCACCCGTTAATCGATACTCCCAGACATCGCGATTCGTTCGAATGCTTTTCCGGGCTTCCAGAATCAAATTTCCATTCGGGCGAATATCCACCACAATCGCGGCAATTCGATATTGGATTCCTTCGCGGTCCTCCACCTGACCTGTACTTTGCAACCGTCCTTGAAGTTGTGCATCGATCTTAGGACTGTTTAAAGCAGCAGGTGCCAGGTTGCCTGCCTCATCAATTCGCAAAAATTCCTTCAGCTCGGCCTTTAATGTCTCGGATCGATTTCGATTGTAACGCGAATCAATGGTCACACTGGACTTTTCATCAACCATGATCGAAATGATATCGTGTACCTTCACAACAATCGGCTCCGGCGCCGGAACATAGATCAGAGAATAATCCTTAACCAAAGGCGGCCTCGGAGGATCCGAATAAATATCACCTTGACCAAAAGTATTTGCCAGGGATGATGTTAACTGGATTGGGTTTGCTGAATAACCAAATTCATCCATGTTGGAAGCAATTTTTTCAGGAGACCTTGAGCGCTTGCTTCGAGTTCTTCTTTTTTCTTTCACATTTTCAGCGTCGGAAGTACCCTGGGATGATCGGATTGTCTTGGTCGGATTTGCTAACGCTGTACCTGGCACGACTGGAGCTTGTGCCTGAACAACAGAAGAATAAAACAATACGATACATCCCAGGGAAATCGCCTCCCGTAATACTGCCAACACACAATGGTGCTGGCAGATTCGCTCACTGTTTCTAATAACCCCAATGGCAGTTCGCCATTTTCTGATTTCAAATTTCATTATCGAATTCCCCCACTTCGAATGACCCGCCCAGACTGATTTCGACCCACGTCTCTGCTAATAACAGATCGTTTCGTTCCTGAACTACCGGAAATAAATTGAATCCCGGAATTACGTTGTATTCCATTAGTCGGACGATAGTTCACTTCAGCCTGGTTATATCCTATGATGGTCGCCGTTAATCGATCTCGACCTTCCAGCGCGATCAGCGTAATGGGATCACCCATACCACCCGTGCCGCGCGCTCGCATTTCTCTTTTCACCGAAATGGCGCCCCGTCGTGCAGAAACCGTCACGATCGCACCATCGCGAATCAGAGGCACTTTTATCAAATCCTGGCTTCGCACTATGTTTGACTGATGCACCGTACGTGTGAGTTCCCTGCCGATCACCAGTCGGGGGTCAGTAATACCTGCTTGATTTTGCTCGGGTTTGATCCAGATGAGATCATCCGCTCGAATCACAGTTCCTTTGTTCAACGTATATTTTGTAGCCAGGATTTCAGGAACTTTCTGCAGTCGGCAGTAAATACGGGCCTGACTGCTTGATCCGCTGGAATCGCTTAATTTTAAAGCCACTTCCTGTTCTGTCTCTTCAGTACTTGCCAATCCGGGAAAACGAAAAGAGTCTGCTCGACTCTTGAGGACCAACCCAATATCTTCGGGATGAATCCGCACAGTGACTGAGTAGTGGCTCTGATCGGAGAAAGAACGTTTCACCCATTCAGAAAGGGCCCGTTCTACTTTTTCTTCGGCCGTTTTTACATCGTGTTGTGTTGCAACGGGAGTTCGGGTCTCACGTTGTTCTGACTGCTTCAGACTGACGCGAACCTGACTTTTTCCTGTCAGTTCCAGCTGGCTCAGATCGACTCCCAAAGCCTGCAAGCGACTTCGAATTTGAGAAATCGTGATCAACAAAGTGCGCCCCTGAGCGGGCGCTGGCTGTAATGACATCGCTTCCATGCGGGCAACCTGATCTGCATCGGCGTTCAAAACATCCGCAACATCTCCCAGTCGCACAACCGGTGAGTCAACAACAGCTGTCGCCTTCAGACGCAGAATCTCTGCGTGCAGTACGCCCCCGCTGCTAAAACAGCAGATGACCGGCGTTACACTCAAAAGCAAATTGATCCAGTAGCGACTCATAAATACTAACTTTGTAATAATGATTCGATGTTTTGTTTTCAGATTAGAAACGACGCATATTGGCAACAGTTTGCAAAGCCTGGTCAGCGGCTTGAACAACCTGACTGTTCAATTCAAAATTTCGCTGAGTTTTGATCAGTTCTACTAATTCGCGAACCGGTTCTACATTGGATTGCTCGAGAAACCCCTGACGCAATTGTCCGCGACCTTCTGTTCCGGGATCCCCAATTTGAGCATTGCCTGAACCCGTTGTTTCTGCAAACAGATTGTCTCCCTGACGCAGCAGACCCTGGTTATTAATAAACCTCGCAATTTGGATATTGCCGGCAGTCTGAATCTGATTGGATCCCTGTTGCTGATAACTTACAACACCATCGCCGGAAATCGAAACATTGACCGCATCCTGTGGGATCGAGATATTCGGTTCAAGCAGGTAACCTTTATCTGCAGAGGCCATTACCATGTTGCCATTGGCATTCAGTGTAAAATTTCCGGCGCGTGTGTATAACGTTTGAGTTCCATCATTTACCTGAAAAAAACCATCGCCGACTATCGCCAGGTCATAGGTACCACTTGAGGTCACAAGTGACCCCTGACTAAAGTCTCCTTCCGTACTTTGGACCCGCGTTCCCATACCAAGACTGATTCCGGTCGGAGTGATATTACCGGCGTTGTCCTGCACTCCGGGCAATTTGAAGTGTTCATAGAACAGGTCTTCAAAATTGGCGCGACTTTGCTTGTAGGCAGTCGTCCCCGAGTTAGCCAGATTATTGGCAATCATATCGAGATTAAAACTGTTGGCGGACATTCCCGTGGCACTGGTATAGAGGGCTCTTACTCCCATGTGTTGTCTCCTTACTCCCTCAATTTCTGTAATCGGTTACAGCAGATTCTATTGATGTAAAAAAGTGTGTCCCTAACGACGAGGCATGCTTTGCAGCAAACGTCCCAAAGAATCATCCTGTAACTTAATCATATTGATATTGGATTCAAACATTCTGGATGTCGTCACCAGTTCCATCATTTCTTCGATTGAATTGGTTCCGGAAGCTTCCAGAGTACCCTGCTTAATACTGACGGAATCATTGACTCCTGAAATGCGTCCTTCAGTTGAATACAGGCCGTTACCATTTTTTACTAATTCGTCCAGAGAGCTCGGCATCACGACGGCCACCTGAGCGATTGATCCCAGCGACTGCCCGTTCGCATCAAAGGGAGTCAGTACGCCATCTGTAGAAAATTCGATCCGAGTCGTTCCGTTAGGAATTTCGATCTCTTTTTCATCGACTGACAGAACCGGTAAACCTTGATCGGCAGTGACGAGCAGACCATCGGGGTCGATTGAAAGGGAGCCATTGCGTGTTAGAAAAGAATCTTGTGAGCTGCCTACCTGAAAGAAGCCCTGACCTTGAATCGCTAAATCCAGATCGCCATCTGTTGTAATAAACGAACCTGGTTCAAAGTCGGTACGAATCGTTTCCAGAGAGATGCCACCGGTGTGATTTTCCAGATCACCGGGCAGTGGCGCGCTGAGACCACCTTGTTGCTCATCGAAAGGTGGGTTCATGCGAAAAATAGGAACGTCACGCTTAAACGACGTCGTATTCGCATTCGCCATATTGTTGGATAGCACATCAAGCCTCACCGAATTTGCATCGGCTCCTTGTGCTGAGAGGTACATGCCGTAAATCATCTTGATACCTGACTTGATCCACTGCCGGTGAATTCAAAAACTTCCGACAACGAGAACAATGAGTTTCGATAGACAGTTCCCCCCATTTATCTATCGGATCGATATAACAGGTATCTTTAATGTAATCCTTAAATATCGGCCACTCCCCCTATTTTCACACTCGGGCGAAAAACGAGACAGGAACGTCTTAATGCACGAAAGTAAACTAATCTGGAAGCAATACACCATCATATCTGGTGCTGGAACGCTGTCACATTACTTTAGAAAGCTAAGGAAATGGCGAGGGGCAGTGGTAAGGTGAGACTTCAAACGGACATTACAGAAAAAAGCAGCAACTTGATTACAACGACAGAACAGAGCCATTAATGGAATTCAATCAATCTCTCTCAGCGAAATAATCAAACCAGCTGCTTGTTTACGAGGCGAACCTCTTCAATTCTCTTATAAACCACAACTCTGAACCGGAACAGTTTCTACTTCAAATTCACAGAGTAATTTTTGTACTTCTGCACGATTCACTTGCACATCACTAGGCGCTTCCACTCCCAGGCGAACTCGATTCCCCTTGACTGAAAGCACTTTGATAGAGATGTTGTCATTGATCAGAATCTCTTCATCCTTGCGTCTTGTGAGCACTAACATTGGTGAACTCCTTTCTTCAGAGCACATTCCTTTGATACATTTAACAGGCCCTACACTCACGAACCAGGAATCTTTTCCCAACTCACAATATTATACGCAGCAAACCTGGTTCCAGTGAGAAGAATAATCAGAAAAATTAAAATATTTATAATAACCCTTAAAGTTGAATGAACTTCTTTTCAGATCACAGTTCATCAAACTACCTATTTTAAAATTGCGAAATCACCTAACGCAAGATCATACATCATTGTTCAAATACACGTGTAGCAATTTGCAACAATGCGTCAAACGTATCCTCAGTGGCCAAACCAAACCGCTCAGCAAATTCGACATAAGATCCTCATAAGAAGATAGCCGATAAACTCTGATATCACATAGTTTCAGAGATCGATTCTCATTCGACAGGCTTTAGGGAGGAGTTCACCTCACCATGTCTCTTTTTCACAATCCATTTTCCACTCAATCTTTCAGCGGGAT
>NZ_CALEMX010000196.1 GCF_937910335.1 uncultured Gimesia sp.
GTTCGGAGGGAGGGGGGACCGGGAACAACCGGTCCTTCCTACCCCTATCTTTTTTTTGTTGTATTTTTAATATTTAATTGGTTGCAAAGGAATTCAAACTTCGGGCAAGATCCATGGTTTGCGCCATTCTTCTCGGCCTCTGAGTTGGTTGGCTTCCTTGTCGTTGAGGAAGAGTTCTGTTTGTGGATCGAGGGTAAGAGTGCGTCCGACGCGGGCGGCGATATTGCCGGCGTGGCAGAGGACGGACGCGGGGTGTCCCACGGTTTCCAGATCGCAGGCTGGTTTTTGGCGGGTTTTGATGCAGTCTAAAAAGTTCTGGACGTGTGGTGTGGCGTCGCTGTTGCCTTTGACTTCTTTGGTGAGTCGACCTCCATTTGTGTAGACACGCCAACGGCTGTTGCCGATGACCATGTAACCTTTGTCTCCATAGAGGGCGGCACCTTCGGATTCGCCATGAAACTGATAGGGAGCCCAAACCCGCATTTCATAGGTCAGGATTTTAGGGGTTTTGCTTGTGTATTCGTAATTGACCTGCAGAGTATCGGGCCATTCCTGCATGTCGTCGAAATACCATTTTCCGCCCATTGCTGAGATTTTTGTGGGGAGCAATATGGCATCGTCCTTTTGGGCTTCGCAGGCGGCATTTAGCGCGGCGAATGCCATGTCGAGCCGATGCACGCCATCGTTGCCCAGGTCTCCGGTGCCATAATCATGGAACCAGCGCCAGCGTCCATGAAAGCGATTTTTGTTGAAGGGGCGCTTTTTGGCAGGGCCGAGCCACATGTCGTAGTCTACAGTTTCGGGGGGTGTACTGTCGGGCGGATATCCGATATTTCCTTGACGGGTGCTTTCCCAGGCTTTGGCCACGAGACAACGACCGAGGGCGCCGGTGCGAATGTAGTCTAGGGCCGTCTTCAATCGTTCGGTGGAACGATGTTGTGATCCCATCTGCACGATGCGTTTGTGTTTTTTCATCGCGGCGACCATGCGCTGCCCTTCGATGATATTATGACCATCCGGTTTTTCGACGTAGACATCTTTCCCGGCCTGACAGGCGAGGATCGTGGGGATGGCGTGCCAATGATCGGGGGTGCCCACCACGATGGCGTCTAGACTGTTGTCGTCGAGCAGTTTTCGAAAGTCCTGAAAGATCTGAGGTTTCTTGCCTTGAAGTTTGGTGACGGTTTCAATGGTCTTTCCCTGACGGGCCGTATCGATTTCGGCGATGGCCACAATTTCTGAATTCGCATTTGCGGCGAAATATTGATTGAGAGCAGAAGCCCGACCCGCTGCGCCGATCATGCCCACACGCACGCGTTCACTGGCGGATGCCTTGGCGACCTTTTCGAGCGAGAGGCTGGCGAGCCCCAAAGTAGAACCCTGTAAAAATTTTCGGCGATCCATGGTTGGTCCCATTCGAGTAAAACGACAGTGATCAGAGTACTAGAATCAATACGGTATATTATAGAAAAGAGGATTCCGGGTGCAAAACGAATCTTGCTGATTTTTGAAAACTGCAGCAGATGGAAGGGTTCCCGATATTGATCTAAGGGTTTTCTCTATGGGTCCTGGAAAAAGGAGTCCTGGAAAAAGATCAGTGAGTGATGTCGGTGTCTCTATTGTTTTCGCGCGAAGCGGTAACGTCATGATTTTACACCAAGATTGCTTTGCGACTGGTTTGTGATGCGGCGCGGAATTCACTTTGGTTTCGGGGCCGGTTAGCAGGGGTGTTCGGTTTTTATTGTCTTACTGGTTCCTTTCCGTCAAAGTTTGCGAGATTTCTTAATGAGAACTGTCGAAAAAACAGATAAAATCGAGGTAATTTAGTTCATGGATTCCCATATATCGCTTATAATGAACTGTTGTAAAACTCAGCTCCTTCCGTAGCCCAACGACGCCCTCCCGGGCTGAGTTTCAATCCTGAAGAGTTCGCTTTGGGTGAGCGTGTTGATTACGATTCTCATCGAAAAGCTTCAAGAAGGAGAACTGCATTGCGTTCTTTCCGGTATTCCATATTTTTTATGCTCTTGATGGCGGCGTTGAATTTCTTCAACGGGCTATCAGCACTCGCTCAGGTCCAAAAGGCAACTCTGAATAATAATCAGGCGGGCATCGAATTTTTTGAGAATAAAATTCGTCCGGTTCTGGTAAAACATTGTTATGAGTGTCATGCAGGGGAACCGGATGAGGAAAGTGCCTCCTTTGTGCTTGATACGCGCGAAGGTTTATTGCAGGGTGGCGATTCGGGAAAAGCGGTGGTGCCTGGCAATCTCAAGCAGAGTTTGATTCTGCAGGCAATTGAGCATGATCCTGATTTTTACGCAATGCCTCCGGATGAGAAGCTACCTGCGCATGTCATTCAAGATTTTCAAAAATGGATTCAAATGGGGGCGCCCGATCCTCGAAAAGGAAAATTGATAAGTAATTCTCAGAAGAAAAAGTCAGCCGTTGCGATCGATTTTACAAAAGAGCGCGAGTTCTGGTCGTTTCGACCTTTGAAAAAACCGAAGGTTCCCGATATTAAAAATAAAAACTGGCCTGCTAACGCCATCGATCGATTTATTCTTTCGAAGCAGGAACAGTCTGGCTTGACTTCTGTCACTGCTGCAGATCGGCTTACGCTGATCCGTCGCGTCTATTTTGATCTGACGGGATTACCTCCTCAAGCAGAAGAGATTCAGACGTTTTTGAATGATCAATCTCCGCAGGCTTATGAACAGTTGATTGATCGTTTGTTGGCTTCGCCGCAATATGGTGAAACCTGGGGCCGTCACTGGCTTGATCTGGCCCGCTATGCCGATTCGAACGGTCTAGATATTAACCTGACATTTTACAATGCCTGGAAGTATCGCGATTACGTGATCAAGGCATTTAATGAAGATAAACCATACGATCAATTTGTCCGCGAACAGATTGCTGGCGATTTACTGCCTTATAAAAATGATGCAGAGCAGACTCAAAATATTATCGCGACGGGTTTTCTGGTAATGGGTGCCAAAATGCTCAGCGAACGGGATAAAGAAAAATTGCGGATGGATGTGGTTGATGAGCAGATTGATGTTACCGGCCGTGCGTTTATGGGCATGACTCTGGGATGTGCCCGGTGTCATGATCATAAATTTGATCCGATTCCAATGACCGATTATTATGCTCTGGCGGGAATTTTCCGCAGTACGGAAACCGTGCATGGAATCCGATTGAATAACCAGTTCGTATCGGGGTGGATGACGCGTCCTTTGCCTGTTAAGCCCGAGCATGCGGCTGCTCTGAAATCATATGAAGCAAAATTAAAAACTCTGGAAGAAAAGTTAAAAGCAGATTCCGATCAGATCAAATTGCTTGAGAATAAAACCGATCAGCAGAAGCGTTTGAAGAAACTGACTGGGATTGTCGTTGATGATCTCCAGGCTGTGAAAACCGGCGCGTGGCAGGATTCGGTCTACTCGAAAAATTATCTGGGTGCTGGCTATGTGCATGACAAGAATGAACAGAAGGGGGAAAAGAAGATCCGCTTTGTTCCCGATCTGCCTGCTTCGGGAAAATACGAAGTTCGTTTTGCATTTCCTGGTAGTAAAGGCCGTGCCAAACGTGTGCCCGTGACGATTCATTCAAAGCAAGGAACAAAAACGGTCTATGTAAATCAGACTAAAGTGGCGCCGATTGACAGCCTTTTCCTATCACTGGGTCACTTTGAATTCGTAGCAGGTAAAGCTGGTTCGGTTGAGATTTCGACTAAAGGGACTCGAGGTTATGTTGTCGTCGATGCGATTCAATTTATACCGCAAGACCAACCCGTTGGAAAAGATGCCTCACTCGCGAAAGTAGAAAAGCCCGTTCAAGCCGATGATGCGGCCAAGCAAGCAAAAATTAAATCACTGAAAGAAAACGTCAAAAAGCTGAAGATACAGATTGCGAAATTAAAAGAGACGGCGCCTCCCCCCAAGCCGATGGCACTTGCCGTTGGCGAACAACCAGATCCAGCGGATTATCGGATTGCCCGTCGGGGAAACATTCACCAATTGGGTGACAAAGTCGATCGCGGTTTTCTGACAATCGCTTCCATTTCGGAATCGCCGGAAGTCAGTCCCAAGCAGAGTGGGCGTCTGGAACTGGCGAACTGGTTGAGTCGTCCACAGAATCCGTTGACCAGTCGCGTGATTGTGAATCGGGTCTGGAAGCATCTGTTTGGAAAAGGGTTAGTGCGCAGCGTTGATAATTTTGGACATCTGGGAGCGCAGCCGACCCATCCGGAGTTGTTGGATTATCTGTCGCAGCAATTTGTAGAACAGGGCTGGTCAATCAAGACATTGATCCATGAAATTATGCTGAGTAAGACGTACCGTTTGAGTTCAGAATTCAGTGCGGCTCATTTTGAACGCGATCCTGGTAATCAATTGCTCTGGCGGATGAATCGCAGACGATTATCTGCGGAAAGTATTCGAGATGCGGTCTTGTCAATTTCAGGTAAGATTGATTTGAAGCAGGGGGGCTCTTCTGTTTCACATTATCCGGAACAGGCCGTCAATCCGAATAAAAACACGAAAATGAAGCAGAATCCATCGGAGTTTCGTCGTAGTGTTTATTTACCCATTGTGCGTGGGAGCGTACCAGCGGCGCTAGCGGTGTTTGATTTTCCTGCACCGGAAATGCTGGTGGGAAATCGTCCGGTGACGACGGTTCCTGCACAGGCGCTGTTCATGATGAATAGTCCGTTTGTGATAACACAGGCTCAGGCGACGGCAGAACGGATCTTAAAAGCAG
>NZ_CALEMX010000197.1 GCF_937910335.1 uncultured Gimesia sp.
TACAGTTAGCACAGAGATGTCTCAAAACAACACGTTGAGAAAAATCAACGGGAAACCTGAGGGACCACTCGAATGCATGCCAGAGAACAGTTTTTCGGGAATCAGAGCCAGAAAACGCTCTTCACATACAAGAGAAATCCTGTTATGAAACGCACCTCAAATTAGGGGGGTGTTGTTCAGAAATTACCGGGAAAGGAATCCCAATGGGTAAACCATTACACCTTGCAATCTTTAGTTTCGTTTTATGCGTTCTACCTGGAACGGGCTGCCAGATGGGAGGAGACGGACCCATTTCAAATACGCTCGGTTTTCGAGATCTCCCCAAACAGAGTGAACCTCCGGTCGAAGCAGAAGAAGAGATCGAAACACAAGTATCAGAAAAAAATGCTGATGAGTAGATTAGTAAACTATTGGAGGTAAACGACCTCAAGCCAAATAATTTCAAAGAGGTGCTACGATCTGCTGAAATTGAGCAATCTATTAAGCTGAGTTTACCGATGTTTTTTTATGTTAAGATCCTGATAAGTTTTTCACTGCAAGAATTGGTGAAATGGAACTCATTTCCACAAAGATGTGGAAACAAAATCAGGATATAAGTTGACTTGCACAAGGATGGAATAAGTCTACAAATGAACGGGCTGCGATTAATCTGCATTCTCTGCATTAGTACACTTCTGATTGGCACACAATCGGGATGCCAGGGATTGGCCAATAAAATGTTCCGCATGGACAGCAACGGACGCTCTCCTTTTTTTGGACTTGAATTTTATACAAAAAAAGAGAACCCCGTCTCGCTCCACAATGTTTCTCAGCAGCAACCCGTTGAACTGGAACCGGCAATCCTGCAGACAAAATCAGAAGAACCGTCACGTTTTTCCCGATTGCCCAAATGGCTGAACCCCATGTCGAAAAAATCGGAGCCAGGAGAGCGCATCCCTCTGCCCCGCACGGATCTTTCAAAATCTGAAGTGATCCTGGAAGAGCCAGCAAACGCAGCGACCGCGAATGACCTGGGCTCATCCCTCGAAGACTTTTAACGAACTTTCGGAGGGCTGATATTACGCGATTTGGGATCCAGTCAACTTACGGACTGGATTTCTGTTTGCGACGTGCATCCGCTTTTTGTTTTGCTTCGGCGATAAACGTTTCAGGATCATCTTCAAATGCCTGTTTGCATCCACTGCAGCAGACATAATATTTTTTGCCCTGATAACTGACCTGGATCGTACCGGTGCCTCCCGTCACAATGCATTCAGGACCTCCACTTCCCGACTCGGCCAGTCTCGTCCCCGCTCTGGTGTAACCTACCTCAGCCAGACGGTAATAAAAAGACTGTCCCTGATTACGTTGCTCAAAGAGTACCAGAGTTCGTTTTTCATTAAGACGACGAATAGAAATGCGATATACGGTGCCATCCTTACCAGGTGGTGAATCTAAGATTAACGTATCTTTGCTTAACTGACCTGTATAATCTCTTTTTTTACCATCGGGCATCACAGCCGACAACAAATAAGTCTTCTTCTGGGGATCATAAGAGAGCATCGCTGATTTGAGAAACTTTCCATCCTTAATCTGATAAGCGATACTGGTAGAGTCAGGACTGAATTTCCAAACCCACTCTGCTTTTTCCGACCAGGCTCCCCGTCGGGAATTTCGTTTAATCATCCCCACGCCGCGCCAACCACCAATCAACGAGTTAAACTCAGCTAATGCCTCTTTGACCGCAGCCCTGTCCTCTTTTGTTGAAGCAACTGGTTCACCCTGTGCCCCGGCAGAGATGAACAGCAGCAAACAGAGACATAAGAGACATACAACTGATTGATTTGAGATTCGCATCTGATGGATTCCAGACTGGCCAGGCAATTGAGGGTTCTACAGAATGAATAAACACCGAAATAGAGCAAACCGATCGCACCAATTGGTATTTTCTTATCCTAACACACAAAAAACCTGATGCAACGAAAGTTCAACTTGCATTCAACTCAGAGCATAAAGTGATATCGGATACCATCTCACCTGATGTCTCATAATACTCCAGCAATGAACTTCGGGTTTCCCTAACTTTGGAAGATCAATCAGACTCAGGCATTATGCCTGGGTAAGCTCTTTAAACTTTTCGTTCAAATCTCTAGTAACGGGGCCCGGTTTTCCATCACCAATCATGCGACCATCCAACTCGACAACCGGAATCACCTCGGCCGCTGATCCCGTCAGGAAACATTCATCGGCTACAAAAATATCGTGACGCGTGAAAGGCAGCTGCTCCACAGTGATACCGGATTGTTCTGCCAGTTTGATCACAGTATTTCTGGTAATGCCTTCCAGAATGCCAGCATCAACGGGAGGTGTTTTGACGATTCCCTGTTTGATGATGAAGATATTATCGCCCGTGCATTCCGCGACTTCACCTTTATGGTTCAACATCAAGGCCTCAATACAGCCCGCATCCGTGCCTTCGATCTTTGCCAGAATATTATTCAGATAATTTAATGATTTCACTCGTGCCGACAATGCAGCCGGATGATTTCGAATTGTCGCAGCGGTGATGATTTTCAGACCATCGACGTAAAGTTGCGGATCGTACAACGAAATACTATCGGCAATGATGATGACTTGAGGATTACTGGTCCGGCGGATATCCAGACCTAATGAACCAGCGCCGCGAGTAATCACCAGTCGAACATATCCATTTTCAATGTGATTAGCTGCAACTGTTTCGTTCACAGCTTTGATCATCTCGGGTTTCGAAAGTGGAATTTCCAGACGAATGGCCAAAGCACTCTCATACAAGCGGTCGATATGATCCTGCATCAGGAACACTTTACTCTTATAGACCCGGATGCCTTCAAAAACGCCATCTCCATATAATAGACCATGATCGAACACGCTGATTTTTGCATCTTCTTTGGGGAGTAGTTTTCCGTCAATATAAACTAGGAGCGACATTACAATCTGGTACCATTCTCAATTTAGGCCAAGACACGGCTGGCTGGTTTTTAGGTGGTATTTCAATCCTGTTATGAAATTGTTGAAATCCATTTCAGACTGAAGAATCACATGCAGTGGCTCACGCCATTGACACAAGGCAAGCGACAAGGGTTCACGAGAAGGGATAGGTCTTGACCGTTAGTGACTAAGCGGGAACCGACGCGATTTTAGATTTGCCCAGTACCTCGATCTGACCTTCCCGCAGACGAACCGTTCGATGTGCCTGCGCTGCAATCAAATTATCGTGCGTTACCATGATGATAGTCAGCTGCTCCTGCTCATTCAAGTTGGTCAGCAGGTCCATAATTTCTTTACCGGTACTACTATCCAGATTTCCGGTAGGTTCGTCAGCTAACAGGATTTGCGGCTTGGCGATTAACGCCCGGGCAATAGCGGCCCGTTGCATTTCTCCCCCGGATAATTCCGAAGGGCGATGCTTAATCCGATGGGACAAGCCGACTTTCTCAATGATCTCCAGTGCATCCTGCTTAAACTGTTTTCTTTTCTTCCAGTATTCCCATGTAGAGTAGCGGATCATCAGCGGCGAGAGCACATTTTCCAGCAAATTTAATTCGGGCAGTAAATGATAGAATTGGAAGATAAATCCGAAGACATGATTGCGAATTTGATCGCGAGCATGCTCGGGCAAATCATCGATCTGCTGACCTTCCAGATATATCTCTCCGACATCGGGAGTGTCCAATAAACCGAACAAATGCATCAATGTACTCTTTCCCGAACCCGATTGACCGACAATCGACAGGAACTCTCCCTTATTGACTTCAACGTCGATCCCGTGCAGGACCGGGATTTTGTGCTTATCTTTTCGGTAAGCCTTTTCGACGGCGATCGCCGCTAGTTGTGGTTGAGGCATGGAAATGGTCTCAGTCATGAATTCGTGCTCGACAAAAACGGAATAACGATGATTGCTGTAACGTTTCCTTTTTAGAACAGGGGTCTCATGAGAGACCCTTACTCATACCGCAATGATTCTACAGGGTGAAATCGTGCTGCTTTTCGCGCGGGTAATATACTGGCCAATACAGCAATGACCATGGCGCCAAATGCCACCCAGAAGACCATCATCGGTTCCACATGAGTGGCAATTTCCGGGAAGTAATAAATACGCTGATCAAAGACTTTGCGCCCTGTAATAAAGGTGATGAATTTTTCGATCTGGTTGATATATTTCACGAACAACAGTCCAACGATCACTCCCACTCCACTTCCCACCAGTCCTAATGCGAGGCCATAAGACAGAAAGATAGACATGATACCGTTGGAGCTGGCACCCAATGCTTTAAGGATGCCAATATCGCGCGTTTTTTCGAGGGTGATCATAAAAAAGATCGCCAGGATACCGAAGCCGGCCACGGCAATGATCAGAAACAACAGCACATTCAAGATGGCAGATTCCACTTCAACCGCCGCCAACAGTGGTCCCTGTTTGTCTTCCCAGGTACGGACACGGAACCGCTGGCCGGCGGGCAACGCTTCTTCGAGCTTGCTCACCACCATGGCTGCATCTTCCGGATTTTTCAGCTTGATCTGAATCGAGGTGATTGATCTTTCGTCACTTTCCGGGTCAATCATGTTCCGCATTTCCTGCAGATATTCCAGATTACAGAAGACCAGACTGCTGTCATGCTCGCTCATTTCACTTTTGAATAAGTCGATGACCGTGGCATTAAAATGAACTGGCTCTGGAGGACGACCGGCTGTGACAGTACTGATTTTCACATCATCACCCGGCTTGACGATTTGAAACATTTTTGTTTCGCCGGTATCCGGATCTTCATATGGAAAACTGACTAACCCGTAACCGATGTAAACCCGGCCCTTTAACGGGCTGCCAGGATCACGCTTCTCCGCTTTGTCAAATTTATCAAATACCGATGCTTTTAACTCTTTATCAAAAGGATTACTGAGTGACTCTGTATCTTCTGCTACCAGTGGCTTTGAATCGAAGGGAGACTCAGATGCAGGCTCGGAATCGAACTTAGGGGGGGCCAGTGGTTCAGCCGAATCAGGCTTCTCAACTAGCGTTACTTCTTCTTCCATCGGCGGTGGATTGTGATTCCAACGATCGACCATCCATTGCGCGCGAGTCGTCCATTCTTTACGATAGGCCATTGCTGTCGGCGACAATTCCCAATCGGGTATGCTTGCTTCACTGGTATTCACCAGATATTTAGAGAGCGGGCCGACCGTTGCTTTGGTAGCAGGATCGATACCGATCAAGGTCACCGGCTTGCTTTGCCACTGTGAGCCATATTGCACACTGAGCATGGCATAGATTTCCACCGTCGCCGTCATACCCTCTATGTCATTACCTACAGCGCGCTGGATGCGATCTTTAAGGTCCTGGGTATTGGGTTCTCCGTCGAGTGAATTCGTTTCCACAATGACATCTGCCAGAATGCCCCGCAGGCGATCCCGCATATCAGTGCTGAAACCATCCATCACGCTGTTGACGACAATCATCGTCGCCACACCGAGAGTCATACTAATGATACTGGCCAGCGCGATATATCGCGTTCTCAAGTATCGCAGGCAAAGTAGTGATTTGTACATACTGCCAATCCTTTGGCTGATTATTCTGCCGACAAGCATCATGATTCTTGTCGGACACGTCCTTGGTTTACTTGGTTGTCTTCGGTTGTCCTTCAGGCCTGAGCAGTGGGAAATAGATCACGTCGCGAATGCTATGACTGTTGGTCAATAACATCACGAGACGATCAATACCGATTCCCAATCCTCCAGCCGGAGGCATGCCCACTTTTAACGCTTTGATAAAATCTGTATCCATTGTCGCCATCGAGTCTTCTTCTGATTGCCCCGTTAACTGAGTGCGAAACAACTCTTCCTGCAGCAGAGGATCATTCAATTCCGTGTAAGCATTTGCCAGTTCCATCCCCTGCACAAATAATTCGAACCGTTCTGCTATATTGGGATCATCCTGCTTTCGCTTGGTCAACGGGCAAATTGATGCCGGATAATCAATCACGAACACCGGGCCGATTAAATGTTTCTCACAAGTGGCTTCAAATACCTCATTCAAAACAATATCCGGATGAACATTTTCCGTCTCGATGCCATGTTGCTTTGCTATTTCAGCGACTGCAGCCGGGTCAGTCGGTTCACAGCCGGCATGCTCTCTGACCAGATCGAAATACTTTTTGCGTTCCCATGGACTACTGAAGTCAATCGTTTGATCTTCTCCCCAGGGAAGTTGCATTGTATCGCTGATTGCTTTGACGGCATCAGTGATGATGGCTTCTGTCAAATCCATCATGGTTTCATAATCGCCATACGCCTGATAGATTTCGATCATCGTAAATTCAGGATTATGAGTAGCGTCGATCCCTTCGTTCCGGAAGACGCGCCCGATTTCATAAACACGCTCGATTCCGCCAACCATCAACCGCTTGAGATGCAGCTCCAGGGCAATCCGCATGTAAAGTTGAATTTCCAGTGTATTATGATGTGTGATAAATGGTCGGGCTGCGGCGCCACCGGCAACCGAGTGCAGCACAGGAGTTTCCACTTCTGCAAATTTGTGATTACGAAGTGTCTGGCGCACTGAGTCAATAATTTGACTCCGTGAAAGCATCTTTTCCAGAACGCCTTCGGTATAAATTAAATCGAGTGAACGCTGTCTAAGCAGTAGTTCTACATCTTTGACACTATGGTGTTTTTCCGGAGGCTGCGCCAGTGATTTGCAGAGCACCGTTAATTTTTTCACAAAGACTGAAATCTCACCCGTCTCCGTACGGCGTAGACAGCCATCGATTCCAATCAGATCACCCAGGTCCAAGGTGCCCATGAGCTCCCATTGCTCTTCGCTTAAGTCGCCTCGAGAGAAGAGCAATTGAATTCTGCCCGTCCAGTCTTTGATATCATAAAAACGGAGTTTTCCCGCTTTGCGACGCAGCATAATCCGACCAGCGATGCGAACCTGTTCGCCATCCACGCCTGATGCTTCCGGCGCCTGTAATCGCGCTTCCGCCATTGGAATATGGCCATCAAATCGCTGTCCCCAGGGATCGAGTCCCATGGATTGGATTTTCTCTAACTTTTTAATCCGTTCTGCTTCGAAACGGTTGGGTTTCACTTTGGACATTGAAATTTAGTAAGTCTATTCGAATATGTTTTACAGAATCTGACACATGAATTTTGAAACTATTCAAAAAGTGTGTCAAACAAGAGAATTTAAACCACTGAGAGAGGGGGGATAATGGCGAAATCTGCCGGTGGGGTCAATGGCAACCCATCGGAAATATACATAGAGACATCTAAATTGGTTTGAGATCTCAGGTTTCTGTTTTTCAAGTCAAATTGAATCATCCTGACAATCCCATTTCAGGGGGTCTGTTTCGTTCTGGCTGGCCCATATTTTCAAGGTGGGAAACTGCTGGTATAACAATTGTGCCATCTGCTCAATTGCCGGTCGTTCGGTGGCGTAATGACCGGGCAGGATCAAACCCATACCCAGTGCGCGGGCTTCTAGACAGGCATGAAACCTGGCCTCACCAGTCAAAAGCGCCTGACATCCATGGCGGTGAGCATCATCCAAAAATTCAGCTGCCGCTCCACAGGCGATACCGAGCCGGCGAATACGAAAATCTGGCTCACCCACAAATTGTAATGCTGTAATTTTAAGTGCCTGCTTTATCAACTGGTTGAGTTGTGCAAGCGTGAATTCTGCAGGAAGTGTCCCAAATCGACCTGCCCCCCTGTCAGGACCAACTGCCTGCTCTCCCTGAGCCGAAACGGGCCTGAGAACACCAATTTCTTCGAGCCCGAGTAAATTCGCCAATTGCCAGTTAATACCGCGATCGGCACTGTCATAAGAGGTGTGAGGGCAATAGACAGAGACTTTTGCCTGAATAAGGTCCAATAACATTTTGCCCTCGACCGACGCCGAAGTTATCTGTTGCACAGGTCGAAACAGGATCGGATGATGGCTGATAATCAGGTTCACCCCCGCTGAAATCGCTTCCGCGGCCACATCCGGAGTCAGTGTTAAGCAAGTAAGAACCTGATCCACTTTCCAGGTAGGGTCTCCGGTCAACAATCCCACATTATCCCAACTCTCAGCCAAATCGGGAGGGGCAAGGTTTACCAGGTAATCCTGAATTTCTGCTACGCTGATCATGAATTCGTACCCCACGTCTCCTGGGAAGCATCGATTTCTGCTCTCTGGAAAAATCGATTAAGTTCATCGCTTTGAGTTACAAATCTGAATTGATCAATGTATCATACAGCACTATACTTCGTTTAACCAAAGAACATACGATTCATTTCTTCGAAATAATACAAGGTTAAGACCATGAGTCTGAAAACACGATTGATTGCTTTATTTGTGGTTGCCTTCGGTTCCTGCATTGTTGTGAACGGACCTCAAATTCTGGTTTATCTGGCAGCACAAGCGATCATTTCAGGAACATTCATCACAATGTGCCTGAAGAAAGAACGTGAGATCATCGAAAAGCAAAATCAAGCCGATGCGGGATCAGAATAGCCTCGAAATTCAGAATCTCGTCTGCTTCTTTTTTAAAAATTGCGTTTCCCCGCCACAGAGATCGCTCTCTGACAAGACATTCCCGGTATGACTTCGTTAGAATATTGAAGATCGTTTGAATATCTCAATCATTCTCTCTATTCAATGAAATGCCTGAAGAATGTGCTTTCTCAATTCAAGTTCTGTGGTTCACAAAACGACACCTCAATCTTCAAAGCAAATTCGGAGAACCGGTTTTACTCTGATTGAACTCCTGGTAGTGATTGCCATCATTGCTATTCTAGTCGCATTACTGTTACCCGCTGTTCAGCAGGCACGCGAAGCCGCCCGGAGGAGCACTTGTAAAAATAATTTAAAACAAATCGGCCTCGCGATGCACAACTACCATGAAACATTTCGTACTTTTCCTCCCGGTTATGTGGAAGAAATTCTTCCC
>NZ_CALEMX010000198.1 GCF_937910335.1 uncultured Gimesia sp.
AAATTGCCGTTTCCAGAACGCCATGTACTTTCACTGTTTCCACTCCCCATCAGGCCGCTTTTTTCTGCGTTTCCGTTTCGTACTCTAGCAGATCACCTGGCTGACATTCCAGAAACTCACAAATTTTTTCCAGAGTCGCAAACCGAATCCCCTTTACTTTCCCCGACTTCAACAGTGAAAGGTTCTGCTCGGTAATACCAATATAACGTGCCAGATCGCGCGAAGTCACTTTGCGTTTCGCCAGCATCACATCCAGTGTAATACAAATTCGCATCATGTCCTCATCAATTGAGAAAAAGATTTTTATCTTATTATTTTATAAAATAGTATTGGCAAGAATGATGTTGTCTAAACAATCTGTGCATGCTCTTCTGCAATCAGACTCGCTCGTTGAATTAAATTCGCCAACACAAACAGTAATCCACCAACCGCCGCTAATATAATCTGATTGGAACTGATGCCAATGGTCAGCATTTTCTGGCCGGGAGGATTATCTATGGTCAAAAGTACGCTCAAGATAGAACAGGAAATGGGGGAAAGCAACGCCGTTCCAAATAAGCCGAATGCAAGTCGTTTTAAATATCGGCTATTCTGCGAACTGAGATAGTCTTCTGCACAACAGGCTTTCAGAAATTGACGTATTGAGAACAAACCCCAATATGTGGGTGCCATCACAGTTGCACTTAACAAGACCATCAAACACTTGGTCCAAACGGGTAATGGATGCTGAATGGCACTAGCGGGAAGAGAACTCGCACTTGCAGCGATGAGATCTGCATATAACCAGACCCACACCAACAAAATGGGCATAGCAAACAGCGAAATAATACAACAGTAATAGAGCACCTTACAAATGGTACTGGTTCGATCTTTCGAAGTCATATTGGGATTCCTTTCCAATGAATTTGTTGTAAAGCGACGAACTTTTATCGTTTTACAATAAACACGGCAACCCCAGTTTTTACGAATTCTCTCCATTAATCAGTAATTTGACTATGTCGAATACTAATACTTGAATGAACTTCACTTCCCTTTCGAAAGCCAGCCGCCCGGTTGTAGCGTCGCCGTTGATTGGGTTTCCTGATACCAGTTTTTGAGCTGTTTAAGCATGGCGGCCGCCTGTTGCGGTTCCTGTTTGGATAGTTCCTGTTTCTCTCCCGGATCTTGATCAAGGCGATAGAGTTCGATCTTTTCCTTTTCAAAGGTGCCCGGTTTCGCCCGCGGATGCAAGACCACCAGTTTCCATGGTCCCTGACGCATCGCTTCCGAACGGTTCCCATTATTCGACAGCGAAGCCCAGTATAACGGTCGTGTTGCGACCGTCTGTTGTTGAAACAAAACCGGTGAAAGATCGACGCCGTCCAGGGGCCGATCCCGGGGCACTTCGATTTTCGCGATCGCCAATAAGGTGGGCATTACATCAATGCTGATCGCAGGCACATCCGAAACTGTTTGCGGCTTAATCCTTCCCGGCCACCAGGCAATTGCTGGCACACGATGCCCTCCTTCATATACCGAACCTTTTCCGCCACGCCATTTTGGACTACCACTTGGAAAGTCACGCGCGGGACCATTGTCTGAAAAAAATAAGACAAATGTGTTTTTATCAAGCCCCGACTCTGCCAGCAGCTTGTGAATCTGTCCGACTCCGGCATCAATGGGAAGTGTCATGCCTTTGTACTTCTCTATGCGTTCTGCTTTGTTCGCAGGTTTCCAACGTTTCCAACCCTCTGCTTCACTGCGCCGAACCGGGTCTCCGGGCACCTGCACCGGATTGTGAATCGCTTCATGGGCAACGTACAGACAGAAAGGCATCTCGCTGTTTTCTTTGATGAATTGCAAAGCATACTGATTGATTAAATGTGTTGAATAACCGATTTCGCGTGTTTCAGTGCGGCCATGCCACCAGTCATGTTTAACATGATCTCCTACATGACTGATGAAATCGATATTGCCACTATGATAACCAATGAAGGTATCGAAGCCATGATTATCAGGATGAAACTCAGCCGTGTTATGCGGATAGCCCTGATGCCATTTCCCAATCAATCCGGTCCGGTAGCCTGCAGACTGTAATAATTCGGCAAATGTATTTTCAACTTTCCTCAAACCTTTTCGGTGTTCTGGATGATCACTCACCGGATGAATGACAGCTTCTATCCCCGCTCTTTGCTGATAGCGACCCGTTAACAACCCCGCGCGTGTCGGCGAGCAAACCGTACCCGAAGAATGAAAGTCCGAGAATTTCATTCCTTCGTCCGCAAGACGATCAATTTGCGGCGTTTTAAAATACGGGTTGCCAAAGCAACTGACGCCCGCATACCCCATATCATCCACCATAATCACTATCAGGTTGGGACGATCCCCGGGCTGACGGGTAGCTGCTTTCAACGTTACCTGCAGACAAAAGAGACAGATGAAAGCAATCATTGCAAAGCCCGTTTGAAAAGAAAAGTTTCGTTTTCGCACTGAGAGATCCTTATTATCTCGAATAACAGAAGGGTATAATACGACTCAAAGAGTATAACAGAGACACATTGAAATTCACGATAATACGTATATTAGACTCTCTATTGACATTTCCTAACGGACTCCAATTCGTAAAATCTGACATTTTCGACTTGCGATCTCGCACAAAGTAATACATGATTTTGCAAGAGATTTTCATATCTATTACATATCAAATCAAAGGACTACTCGCGTGATCAAATTTGAATGCGAAACCTGTTTCC
>NZ_CALEMX010000199.1 GCF_937910335.1 uncultured Gimesia sp.
TCTAATTCTGATATTATTTCCAGTGATCTCACTTTGGGGGCACCTGTGATGGAACCTCCGGGGAATGCTGCGGCCAATAAATCCCATACGGTATGATTATGTTTGAGTTGTCCTCTGACTTCTGAGACCAGGTGTTGTACAGTTTCATAAGTTTCGACATCGCATAGATGAGGTACACGAATTGACCCGGCTTGACAGACGCGAGAAAGATCATTGCGTAACAAATCTACGATCATCACATTTTCTGCCTGATCCTTGCTGCTTTCACGCAATTCGTCACGTGTTAACAGATCTGCTTCCGGAACATATTTCCTGCGACGCGTGCCCTTAATCGGTCGAGTTTCTACTTCATTTTCAGAAACAGAGAGAAATCGTTCCGGGGAAGAACTGACAACGGCCCAGTCATCCCATCCAAAATAGCCAGCAAAAGGAGCAGCATTTTTTGATCTTAATTTAAGATAGAGTTCAGCCGGGTGTCCTGTACAGCGGCTTAACAAGCGTTGTGAAAAATTAGCCTGAAAGATATCTCCCGCGTGGATATACTCGACGATTCGTTCGACGTGATTGAGGAATTCCGTCTTGCTGAAATTGCTGAGAATCTCTTCGTTTCCGTCTAGTGGAAAAGCCGGAGATAGTTCATCGAGTTGTAGATTGTTATTCAGTGAAGTTACGCTTTGCTCTAAAGCCGTCAATCTGTTCTGTTTCTTGAAATTAATTAATTCAATGCGTGTTTTAATAGACTGCAAGCGTTGGTTGGCCAGATTAAGATTCTGTGATTCCAGATTTTGATCAAAACCTTGAACGATAAGCCATGCACGCTGTTGGCTATGATCCCAGGCAATGACCCAATCATAAAATCCGACCGCTAAATCAGGGAGTTGGAATTCATCATGCCTGGCCCTCTCGAATTTTTCCCAGCACCGCCCTAGTTCGTAAGAGAGTAGCCCTGCAAATCCTCCTTGAAAGGGGGGAAGATCCGGAATGGATTCCACAAAATGGCGTGCATGTACATGCCGAAATGATTCAAAAGGGTCATCTGAAAACTGAACTTTTTGGATTTGAACGCGAGTCAGTGGGTTGCACATCAAATAAGAAAATCGACCCACTGATGTTGATTTGCGGGCACTTTCCAATATCAACAGGCTGTCATCGGAAGCAAATTCAAGAAAGAGTTGTTCAATCTCCGGGCAAGGTAAGAGTTCTTCCACTAAGGGAAGCTGGTTCAATAAATACTTCCCTCTTTGTTGGGGTAGATGAGAGATATCCTGAGATAAGTTGCCAGACATTAATTGATCGATTTTTACAAAAGAAGCACGAAACTAGCAAATGAGATCGAGTTACAAAAGATGCTCCAGATTAGTATATCAAGAGACACTCGCTTAAGGAAACATTAGCGAGGTCCACATTGTGGATCTTCTCCCTGAAGCCGTCTTCGTTCCTGAGCACTGACTTCTGCTTGTGACAGGAAGCCCCAGTTTAAAGGCTGATCTTGCTGGTAGTGCTTTCCCAACGTCAAAGCTGTCATTGCTTTACACATTTCATATCCCAGGTAAAAGGCATGAGAGGGATCCAATCCTTTCGGGTTGGCTGCCTCAAATTGATCAAATAACTCAAATGGATCAGTACCTTTCCAGTAACCGTCGCGATTTATGACATGTAATTCATCCTGTTCAGCGAAGATGCGATAATTGGGATCACGGATTTGTTGTGCCAGATGATTTAAGGCACCCTGCCCCATCTCATTGAGACGGGCATCTCTTAGCATGACCAGTTGATAATGAATATGTTTTGGTAGAGTTTTGTTGTCGATCGAAAATTTCACAAGACGCCTGGCATAGTCAAATTCGCGGATCGCACTCTGTGCCCAGTTAATGACTTCGGTTGCCAGAATACTATGAATATTTAATTCCTGACATAGAGCAGCCAGAACGAAATTGATTCCTGCAGTGTCCACTTCTGTCAATTCGGTAAGATTCCCGATACCCATCATGATTTCAAATTCAGGGAATTCTTTACGTGTCCGATAGTAACGCTCTAATGAGGCAGTGAAACCAAATCCAATTGGTTCGAGGATGGGGTCGATTCGAAATGGCGTATCAGAGCGAACGAGTTGATCAACGATGGCACGCAGGGAATCAAAATCACTGGGTAGATCCGGGATCGCGACCACTTCAACGCCCAGCTTTGAAACCCAGTCAATGTTAGTGTGATTACAACTAAGTATGAGTTCCGCCCCGCTGTTAACAGCGGCTTCTACTTCCTTTTGTTCAAAGCTATCGATAGAAACCCGGTGCCCCGCGTCGACCAACATCCGTACGACATCCCCTGCTCCGCTCCAGCTTTCACCGGGAACGCAACCAACGTCAATCAGGTTTGCACCGTTTTGCCGGTAATGATCTGCTTGTCGAATGATCTCTGCATTAGACAATAATGGAGCGTGATTAATTTCTGCCAGAATTTCGATATCATATTGCGATAGATCTTTTGGTGGCCTCCCTGCCTGACCAAAATATTCCGGAAGGTCAAAATGGTCTTTTGGTCCTCTTTTAAAAGGAAGTCCAAAGTGATCTGTGAGAATCTGAAGATCGCCTTTACATAAACCGGGAAGCATGACCCAGTCGAATCCATCAGGAACTTTCAGTCTGCGTTTGACCAGTGGAACATGCATCAAAGCGGCAACTTGAACATTTAAGACGGTAATCTCATATGTAAAATTAACCTGCGGAGCTAGCTTTTCCAGAATTTCCCTTAATGAATATTCTGCGAGTTTACCAGTAATAAACAGGATTCGTTCCTGTTTCATAGTCGATCTTTCCTGAAGTTTTGAACAATGCCGTTGCTATTAGTGAATCCAGTTTTTAGGGAATCCATCAAGGGGTGATTGCTCCGTGGGTAACCAGATTGCTGTTTCTTCAATTTTTTGGGCCAACTCAGTGTCTTTGGTTGTAATTGCTTTCACTCGATGCGTCTGTAATTTTACCGTCACTGCGGCATATCCCACGTTGAGGTCCGGATGATGCCAACCTGCTTCTGCCAGATAGCCGATCGTATTGACTAGCATCAAAGTATGTGACCAACCGGGCGTCGAAAACTTTCTTCTCAACCAACCTTCACGTAATTCCCATTTCGGAAAACTGTTTAGAAAATCCTGTATCTGTTCTTCTGATAAAATCTGATCTTCTGTCATGGTCACCTCGATATTTCTGAATTAAATTACCAGACTAAAAATTGAAAGTCGGGAAGAATTAAGTCGATAGCAGGTAGAGAGCAACTGTAATCGATTTCGGGAAGTAATTAAATGATGGTCACTTCTCTAATTTCATAACCTTGTTAAGAATGGCGGTGTTTTTTTAAAATCGCTAACCCGCTTGATCATAAGGATTAAGTACAAATTGACTACCCCTTGCTTGCATTGTCGAGTAGAATGACATGATGCGGGTTTGTCGAAGTGAATCTTCAGACCTGATCCCTCCTGCTTTTCCCTCCACGGTTTCGTTGAGAAAGAACTGAATATATGAAACGGCTTCAGATTCTATTTCAGCCATCAGGAAATTCACGATTGATTTCAGGTGTTATCAGTTTGTCAATTCTGATGCTTTTGGCTTGTACCATGCCTGCGTTGGTTCAGGCTGCCAAAGAAAAGAAAATTCCATCTGAGCAGATTGAATTTTTTGAAAAAGAGATCCGTCCGGTTCTGGTCAAACGGTGTTACGCTTGTCACGGTCCCAAGAAACAGGAGGCAAGTTTACGCCTGGATTCACATGCCTGGATGATGAAAGGCAGTGATAGTGGTGTAGCCGTCATTCCAGGAGACCCTCTCAAAAGCAGAATGATACAGGTTATTCAATATGATGATGATGATAGCCAGATGCCTCCCGAAGGAAAAATGCCACCCAAAGAAATTGCAGCACTCACCCGTTGGGTTAAAATGGGAACACCCTGGCCCATTTCTAAGAATGATCCGACAGTCATTCCAGGAAGCGGATCTTATGATTACGCAACGTTGTCAAAAAGTCACTGGGCATTTCGGCCGGTGGTGAATCCGAAATTACCTAAAATCAAAAATCAACAACGAATCTCTTCACCTTTAGACTACTTTGTGATTTCACGTTTAGAAGAGAAAGAACTGTCGCTTTCGCCCCCTGTAGATCGAAGAAAGTTTATCCGAAGGGCTTCTGTTGATTTAACTGGATTACCTCCCTCTTATGAGGATGTAGAAACTTTTGCGAATGATCCGTCTCCCAATGCGTATGAAAAACTGATTGATCGGCTTTTGGCTTCTCCAGACTATGGAGAACGATGGGGGAGACATTGGTTGGATGTTGCGCGTTATGCAGATACCAAAGGCTATGTATTTACCTCGGAACGCCGCTATCCTTACTCTTATACATACCGTGATTATGTGATTCGTGCATTCAATGAAGATTTGCCTTATGACAGGTTTATTCAGGAACAATTAGCAGCAGATCAGCTAGATCGAAAAGGCGATGATCGTTCCTTGGCTGCGCTTGGATTTATGACAGTAGGTCGACGCTATCGCGGAAATATCCACGATATTACAGATGATCGAATCGATCTTGTTTCGCGCGGGTTATTGGGATTGACTGCATCCTGTGCGCGCTGCCACGACCATAAGTTTGATCCTGTTCCGAGCAAAGATTATTATTCGTTATACAGCGTATTCGTGAGCAGTTATGAACCTGCAGAAAAAGATTTACCTCTGATCGGAAAACCAAAATCGGAAAAAGCTTATAAGGAGTATCAGGTAGAAAGGTCAAAACGTCAGAAAATAATCGATGATTATCAGCACGACGAAGGTCAGAAATTCAGAGCCAATGCACGTTTAACAGTGGCAGAAGTTTTACAGGCTATTGCTTTTAAACATAAGCTGACGGGAATAGATGAAAAGCCCCAATATACAAAAGAGGCTCCCCATCGGCGGTATGTTGATCTATGGCAGGCTTTCCTGACAAACAAAGCGAAATTATATCCCGCTGTTTTTTCCCCCTGGATGGCGTTGACTCCCATTAAAAAAGGGGAATTTTCGACAAAGTCAGTTGAGATCATTCAAAAGTTAGTGGAGCAAGAAGCGAAAACACCATCTGGAACCAGATATAACCATTTAATCGTGCATGCTTTGAAAAATCATCATCCTCAATCGATTTATGATGTGTGTCGAATTTATGGCAATGTTTTTAAAGAAGTTGAATTGCAATGGATAAAGACGCTTGAGGATGCAAAAAAAAACAAGATCAAATTACCTGAAAAGCTGAATGATCAGAATGCGGAAGAGCTGCGTCAAATATTGTATCATCCAGAATCTCCTACTGTCGTCAGTGATGAGGTCGTGCAGTCGATGTTCAATCGGGCACAAAGAAACAAGATACGTCAACTACAAAAGAACATTGAGACCTTGGATGTAACATCGCCTGGTTCACCTCCGCGTGCGATGGTACTTTTGGACAAGGAAAAATCAGTGACATCGCATGTCCATTTGCGAGGGAATCCTGGTCGGCGGGGTGAAATAGCCCCACGTCAATTTTTCAGAATACTGGCTGGAGAAGATCGAAAACCATTTCAGAAAGGAAGTGGGAGACTGGAGCTGGCTCAATCGATTTCTTCCCGTGAGAATCCTTTAACCGCACGTGTCTTTGTCAATCGAGTCTGGATGCATCATTTTGGTGAAGGGTTAGTCAGAACCCCCAGTGATTTTGGTGTGAGAAGCGCCCTGCCAACTCACCCTGAACTACTAGATTATCTGGCCTATCAATTTATGAACGAGGGTTGGTCCGTAAAAGCATTACATAAATCGATTATGTTATCCGCTACTTATCGACAGTCTTTTCAGAAAAGCTCAAAGGCAGTGATGATTGATTCGGATAACCGTCTGCTTTGGAAACACGCTCCTCAGCGAATGGGCTTTGAAGCGATGCGAGATTCGTTGCTGTTTGTCTCCGGTCAGCTTTCTAAAGAACGGGGAGGCAAAAGTTATTTGATTGATAAAATTCCTACAGACCCAAGACGTACTGTATATAGTTTCGTGGATCGGAATAATTTACCAAACGTATTTCGCACGTTTGATTTTGCCAACGTGGAGTCCAGTACTGCAAAGAGACCTTTTACTACGGTTCCTCAGCAGGCATTGTTTGCCATGAATAGTCCCTTGCTCATTGAGCAATCAGGATTACTGGTAAAAGATTTGAATCTGGAAAAAATGGCAAAAGAGAAGAGTGTTGATGCCGCAATTGTTGCTCTTTACCAGCGTGTCTTGGCGCGAAAACCAACTGCTGACGAAATCGATTTGGGCAAGAATTTCCTGATTCATCATCGGGATCAAGTAAAGTCTCCCGCTCGCATGAGCGGATGGGAAAAGTATGCTCAAGTGCTTTGTACTTCCAATGAATTCATGTTTGTTGATTAATTTTCTGATTGAAAACTTAAATAATTTGAGGAGCCTGCTCTGATGGCAGATGCAAATCGACATGTCAATTGTGAGCCGATAATCACACGGCGGCAGATGCTTCAACGCTGCGGTACCGGATTGGGGTCGATGGGACTGGCTTCCTTAATGGCTTCAGAGGGGTTACTAGAGCAGACATCTGGGGCTACGTCAGCACGCGGCGAATCACCGATGGCTCCAAAAGAGTCTCACTTCCCTCCCAAGGCGAAGCATGTCATTCATATCTTTTTGAATGGTGGTGCTTCACAGGTCGATACCTTTGATCCCAAGCCAGCTCTGGCAAAATATGCCGGGAAAATGTTGCCTACACAAAATCTACGCACAGAACGAAAAACCGGGGCCTCGCTCCCCTCTCCTTTTAAATTTAAAAAGTATGGAGAGAGTGGATTGGAAGTAAGCGAACTATTTTCTGAATTGGGAGAATGTGTCGACGATATTGCCTTTGTGAGGTCAATGTACACAAATGTGCCTAATCACGAGCCTTCTTTGATGATGATGAATTGTGGTGATCTGATCCAGCCACGCCCCAGTATGGGAGCCTGGGTTACTTATGGATTGGGCACCGAAAATCAGAATCTTCCCGGTTTCGTAGTCATGTGTCCGGGGGGGTACCCGATTACTGAATCTGCCAACTGGCGATCCGCATTTTTGCCTGGTGCTTACCAGGGAACCCACCTCGACACAAAACACACTCAGATCGAAAAACTGATTTCCAACATCAAAAATAAAAAACTTTCATTGCCCGAACAGCGTCACCAGCTTGATTTATTACAGGCATTAAATCGCAAGCACCAGTCTGTTCGCTCCGATGAATCAGCATTGGAATCCAGGATTCAATCATTTGAACTGGCCTACCGGATGCAGATGCAGGCCTCTGATGTATTTGATATTACTCAGGAGCCAAAACACATTCACGAAATGTATGGCTCGGGAGTTCACGCACGGCAATTAATGATTGCGCGCAGATTAGTAGAGCGTGGTGTTCGCTATGTGCAACTCTGGCATGGAGCGGGTCAGCCTTGGGATAATCATGACGAGATCGAAAAAGGGCATCGACATTTAGCGAAACAATGCTCTCAGCCGATTGCAGCGTTGTTAAAGGATCTCAAACAGAGAGGGCTACTGGAGGATACCATTGTAATGTGTGGGGGGGAATTTGGAAGAACTCCTGTAGTGGAGCTACCAACTCCTGGAGCGAACGCTGGTAAAATGAATGGCCGAGATCATAACAATCATGGTTTTACGGTCTGGTTGGCAGGAGGCGGAGTGAAAGGTGGCCAGGCTTACGGAGCCACCGATGAGTTTGGTTTCGCAGCAGTCGAAAATAAAGTTCATGTACATGATCTTCAGGCTACATTACTCAATCTACTTGGATTTGACCATGAAAGATTAACGTACCGATTTGCAGGTCGAGATTTTCGGCTGACTGATGTCCATGGAAAAGTGGTTGAAGATCTGATCGCCTGAACTAGGGTTAATCATTATGTTTGGCCATTTAAACGTCTTTTTCGGACTTCTTAACGATAAAATCCCCATCTTTGTGTAATTATTTAAGTAGAGATACTTGACCTTGTCTCTAAAATAGGGAATTATTGTTCAGGTGCATCAGTCTCTTGTAAAAGGATTATCATTCTCGAGGCTGAGTTTGGTATTGAGTGTGTTTTAAGGGGGGACCTGTGGCCGGGGATAACGAGCGCATTAAACTGACTCTTGAATTGCTTGGGTGTGGACTCTGCCCCTTCATTGAGCAGGAAATGAAAGCCGTATATCAGGACTCCTGGATTGATCGTGCTAAAGAGAGTTTTCGAAATTCACCGATCACATCACAACCTGCAGGTGAAGCCATACGCTGGGATGCTCATTCAACCCTGTTAATTTTGTGGGACCATTGGAACAGTGTCTTTCGCAATCGATTGACTCCATTGGAAAGGAGCTTTGTCGGCGAACTAAGAGAATATCGAAACCGCTGGGCACATCAAAGTGAGATCAATACAGCAGATACTCTTAGAATTCTGGATACCGCATCCCGACTGCTTTTAGCAGTGGAAGCAACCGAAGAAGCCAGGCAACTACAGGACGAACGAGAGAAATTATTGAGTCAGATATTGCAACAACAGGGGAAAAATATCTATGACTCGAGTGACCATCAACGTGACCGCTTACGAGATGCAACCATATTTTTCGTTTGTGCTATTGTCACGGTTGTCGTGATCATTAATTCGTATGGTACGGGGGCACCTGCGATCTTTTTTGCTGGATTCGTCGCGAGTGTTTTTGCATTTCTTGCTTACCAGCGCTGGGTGACACCAGATCGTCCGACCTATGGTGCGCATGAGTGCACGAATTGTGGGAAGGTCATCTATGGGGAAGCATGTCCGTATTGCAATGAAAATAATATTCAATGATTTGATACTCAATCAAACCATTCATCTTCCGGATCAAATTTCGGAAAGACAATATTAATGATTTTCATGGTTCCAATAGCCCGGTGTCTGACTCCTGGAGGAATCACAATTGACATACCTGCATGTACTGAAATCACTTCATCATCCAATTGCATCCGGGCATCCTTTTCACATTCAAGGAAATAATATGTTTCCGTGAGTTTGCGATGATAATGCAGTTCTGCTGTTTCGGATATTTCAGTGACGTGTAATGTGCCAGGAAATTCACTGACATCAGCAAACGCGCGCCTTGCAGTCCCACAAGGACAAGACGTCCCTTCAATTTGCGAAAAATCAACAAGATGATATTTTTTTTGTGCGGATTCCTGCATCAATTCATTCCTGATGGGATACATGGTCGAATTCGAGAGCAACAGTCTGATTTCAATCTTCCAGTAATTCACAGTATAACGATTTGTGAATCAAAGAAAACCATCATCCTAATAAGTCGATGTCATCCAGTAGGACTCTGAGAAATGGTTCTACATCGGTGACTAATCCGACACTCTGAGAGGTTCCACGATCTGCCAGTTTTGTCACCGTTGCCGGATTGATATCAACGCAAACTACTTTGACACTGGCCGGTAATAAGTTCCCGACGGCGATGGAGTGAAGTGTTGTGGCAATCATCAAACAGAATGACACACCTTTTACAAGTTCACGCATTTGTCGTTGTGCTTCTATGGAATCTGTGACGACATCTGGCAAAGGTCCATCATCCCGAATACTACCAGCTAATAGAAATGGGACTTGGTTTTTCACACATTCATACATGATTCCGGATTTCAAAATACCCTGGTCCACCGCATTCTGGATGCTGCCCAAGCGCCGGATACGATTAATCGAACGTAAGTGGTGCTCGTGGCCTTCTTCACTGGAGCCACCATGTTTCATCGAAATACCCAGGCTGGTACCGTAAAAAGATTCTTCAATGTCATGTGTAGCAAGCGCATTGCCAGCGAAGAGGAGATTAACGTATCCTTCTCTGATCAGTTTACTGAAGTGATCTCTGCTGCCGGTATGGACAACTGCAGGACCTGCAACAACGAGGATTTTTCCATCTCCTTCTCGGGCGCGTTTCATTTCAGATGCAATTTCTCTGACAGTAACACCCTTGGGTTTTTCACTCGAAACAGTGCTATTCATGAAAGAGAATCCAGATATTTCCGTTGTGCTTCGCTCGGCAGGTAGCACTCGGGTTCCCTGGTGACCGATTATCACCAAGTCATCCTTTTGAACATCAGACATTGGCAAGCAATATGCTTTTTTTTGGTCAGGGCTGACAATGATGCCGCAGTCCATTTCCTGTAAGTCAACAGGTATCCAGTTTTCTGCAATTCGAATTTCAGTTTTCTGGTTTGTACTGCAATAAAAACCTTCCGGGAAAGCTCCATTCATATCAGCCGGCTTTAAAATACAATCATATTGATGAATGGAAACTGCACCATGTTGGGCTATTTGAGTTAAAATGCTTTGGAGAGTCTCTGAATCTTTTGCTGATACGTTGATTCGGGCATGGCTGCTATCAGATCGTAATTGACCTACCGAAATCTCATTGATAGAAAAATCTCCTCCCAAAACTGTAATTTCATCAAGAATCTTAGGTAGTAGTAAGCTATCAATAATGTGTCCCTGTAATTCGACTTCTTCACTAAAAAGAGGCTCTTTGGCAGGTAGA
>NZ_CALEMX010000200.1 GCF_937910335.1 uncultured Gimesia sp.
CTATTAATTCAGTGCCCAAAGGTAACAACGCCTTGGGATAATTCATGCGGGAACTTTCACCTCCGCAGAGAATGATTCCACCAATTTTCAATTCTTTGTTTGTGTTTGACATAATGCCACAGGTAACTTACAAAATGAAATTCAAAATGACAGTCTCATACGATACATAGAAACGATCTGCAATATGAGTGATCAGAATTCTGAACAAATTCCCTGGTATCAGGATGGTTTACAATTTAGCTGTACGCAATGTGGTAATTGTTGTACTGGTGACCCCGGTGTTGTTTGGGTAGACGAGACAGAAATCGAGGCCATTTCAGAACTAACGGGAAAATCTACTGGTGAAATATTGTTAATGCACACGCGACTTTACGCGGGACGACGATCATTAACCGAATTTGCAAATGGAGATTGTACTTTCTTTGACCCGGAAAAGAGAGGTTGCACAATTTATGAAGCGCGACCTAAGCAGTGCCGTACATGGCCTTTCTGGAACTCGAATCTGGAGAGTAAAGCAAGTTGGGATGCACTTTCGCCTGAGTGTCCTGGTGCAGGAAAAGGAGCGTTTATCAGCTTAGAAGAGATTCAAAAACGTGTTGTGCAAACGGACTTATAAGTTCTCTTCCAAAATCTTGTTGGATCCGATTTGATTCTCCAAATCATTCATTGATTCAACTGATATTTTTCACAGTAAAATAAAAATTCGGTGTTCTAATCCGTAGCTATGGCAACACTTCTCAAACGAAAGGCAAATCAATATCGTTTATTAAGTATCGATTTATAAAGGATTTGGAACGCTCAATTACTTCAAAACCAGCTCTCCAGCTCTGCTTTTCCAAATTTCGTCAGAAGTTTGTAAAAAAATCCTGGAAAACAGAATCAGTCCTTTTTAGAAGAAAATCATCATTCAGATCTATCCTCAATCTACCGACTTCATAATCCTCTATCTCTATAATATATAATGCCTTACAACATTTCTAATTTAATCGATTCTGTTAAAATATTCGAACGACCTGAAATGTAACACTTACTCTATTCTCATCAAATATTGCCTGAGTGCCTTCTGTTTGAGGCTTCCTATCGAAGATCGGTATTGACTTACTGTTCAATTGTGGGAAATAATCTACTATGACACTAAGTCGTGTAACCCATTACAGTTGAGACGGCTCTGTATTGCCCCACGGACGGGCGTAGCTGTCCGACGGCTTCTCAGAATTGGGAGAACCCAGTCGTGACGAAAAAAGAGATTGTCAAAGTGATTTCGGAAGAGATTGGTCTGACGCAACTCAAAACAAAAGAGATTGTGCAAAAAACGTTTGATGCGATTGTTGATACCCTTGTCACTGACAAGCGCATCGAACTCCGCAACTTTGGCGTATTTGAAGTCAAAAAGCGGGCAGCTCGAAAGGCAAGGAATCCACGTACAGGAGAACGCGTCGATGTAGAAGAAAAATACGTCGTAACGTTTAAACCTGGAAAGGAAATGGAAAAACGAGTGCGCGACCTGGAAGAGGAAGCAGCCAGACTTAAGGCTGCTGCTTCACAACCACAGGCGGGATCAACTGCGTCACAAACGCAGCAAACTCCACCAGCGGCTTCTCAAGGTCCAGGTTCGACAGGCTCTCCGCAAGTAGGAACTTATAATAACAGTTCCTATACTTCGGGACCGTAGCTCTCTCCTTAAACCTGTTTCCTGAAGAGATTAATGTGATTAGAACGGGTATAAACCTTCTCAGGGCCGGTCTGTTTTGAATGTACACAAACAGTCCGGCCTTTTTCTCGTCTCAAAATACTCATCTCTCTTAAAAATGAACTTCTGTTCTGTAGTTACCATGAATTGTTCTCACCCATCTCTCGTAATTACACCTGATAAGTCGAATTATCAAAATAATTAGAATAATCCGCATTATTTACCAAAGTCCCCTGATCTGATTGTCGATAAAACGATCTAGAGAAGATTAAATGCGGTGTTTACAATCCAGCCTCTTCAACCTCCTCTCTTGATTACATTTCAGCACTTTAACCCCTTCGATATCGGTTTGATGCCTTTCATTCAATGGTTTGAATTAAAGGATCGATGCCTGGGATCAATACCAGCAAATATGGCACAACCATATCACGGAGAAAAAAATGCGTAAGTTCCTATTGGCCAGCATGTTAATCGCATTATCCTTAACACAGGTCGGATGCGTGGTTCCCATCTATTCCTCATCGAGAGATGATCGTGCTCGTCAATTGATTTTCCAATCAGAAAGCATGCGACATATTCCCAAAATCTGGGAACGCATTTGGGGTCTGGATATGCCAGATGTTGCAACACCTTATCGAACACATGGTGGAGTGATTTAGTCACTCAGACATGAACTCGATTACGATTTGGAAATAAATGGAATCCTGCTATATATTGAAAATCGTAAACAGTGAAGCGTTCATTAGCTGTCGAAATCACCATTTCGTCAGCTTTCTGCTTTTATCGATTCTGTTTTCAATAGCACTCTTACTGGTTCTCTCAAAGTGAGCACGCTAAGATGAGACTCAGTGGATCCTGAGTGGTCTCTTCATAGTGCATTGAATCGGCGACCTACCTCAACGTTGGCGTAGTGATTGCACTTCTTCCTGATAGTTCAATAGATAATACGAGCATGTGGCCTTCTGGCCACAACGGACGATACCCCGATGAACGCCCCAACTCAAACGGATCTTTTAGCAGTTACGCTGAACCGTCTGCACCTGAAAAACCCGATTCTGGTCGCATCTGGCACATTTGGTTATGCTCGTGAGATGCAGCCATTTCTTGATTTTTCCAAGCTGGGTGGCATCATCCCCAAGACGATTACCACGGAACCTCGAATCGGAAATCCTCCGCCACGGACGATTGAAACCAGCGCAGGACTGTTAAATTCCATTGGCCTGGATAATGATGGAATTGATCTGTTTCTCGAGAAGCATCTTCATTACCTTGCTTCGCTTGACACAGCTTTAATTGTCAATATCGCAGGCCGCAATATTGATGAAATGGCAGAGATGGCCTCCCGGCTCGATGCTTTTCAAAATCAAATTACCGCTCTGGAATTAAATATCTCATGTCCGAACGTCAGTGGAGGCGTTGATTACGGTACGCAACCTGAGTTGACAGAAAAAATGATTCAACAAGTGACAGAGAGTTGTCAACTGCCTGTGATCGCAAAATTGACACCTAATGTGACCAGTGTTGTCGAAATTGCTCAAGCTGCTTCACAAGGGGGAGCGGACGCTGTCTCGCTGATCAATACTGTTCAGGGCACAGCCATTGACTGGCGACGCAGAAAGCCTGTTTTAGGAGGAGTGTTCGGCGGCCTCAGTGGTCCCGCTATTAAACCAGTTGCATTACGAGTCGTCTGTCAAGTCGCGCGGGAAGTAGATATTCCAATCATTGGCGTGGGTGGAATTTCCAATATCGATGATGTAATGGAATTCATTGTCGCAGGTGCCTCTGCCGTGCAAATTGGTACGGCAAATTTTTATAATCCTGGTCTGGCAACACAATTAGTCGGAGAACTGGAACAGATTCTTCTTGAAGAAAAATGTTCACAAGTGAGTGAACTAGTGGGGTCTCTCGTCTATCCCAAAAAGAGTTAACCGCCAGACTGCTTTCAATTTCACTGACTCACCTTCAATCAACAAAAGATTATAGAGAGATAAAGAGAACCGACTCATGCGAGTGCTATCGGGAATACAACCAACGGGCCGCTTTCACTGGGGCAATTACTTCGGCGCAATCAAACAATATATCGATCTGCAGGATAATGAGCAGGCCTTTTATTTCATCGCTGATTTACACGCCTTAACCACAATTCGAAATGCCGATCGTCTACGACAGAATACAATGGAAGCCGCCATTGATCTACTGGCTTTGGGGCTCGACCCCAAACAGGCAACTCTGTTCCGCCAATCGGATGTACCTGAAATCACAGAATTGACCTGGATTCTCATGACGGTCACTCAAATGAGCCTGCTGGAAAAATGTCATGCTTACAAAGACAAAAAAGAAAAAGGCATTGCCGCTGATGCAGGACTGTTTACTTACCCTGTTTTGATGGCTGCTGATATTTTGCTGTATGACAGTGACATGGTTCCCGTAGGCCAAGACCAAATTCAACATGTAGAAGTCACGCGAGATTTGGCACAGCGATTCAATAACCTCTTTGGGGAAACCCTGACTCTTCCCAAATCAAGTGTCTTGGATACTTCCGCGAAAGTGCCGGGAATTGATGGCGAAAAAATGTCAAAGAGTTATCGCAATGTCATTGAAATTTTTGAAGATCCTAAGAAACAGCGCAAAAAGATCATGTCGATTAAAACAGACTCCGCAACGCTCGAAGATCCCAAAGACCCGGATTCCTGTTCGGTATTCGCCTTATACAAACTGTTTGCTGATGAAACACAGCAGACAGAATTAGCTGCACGATATCGAGCGGGGGGAATGGGCTACGGGGAAGCAAAACAAGCCGTGCATGATGCAGCACTGGAATACTTCGCTCCAGCCAGAGAACGCAGGGCAGAACTGTCTTCAGACACTGACACGTTGAACGATATTCTTGCTGAAGGAGCACTCAAGGCCAGAGAAAAGGGCAAAGAAGTTCTCGAGCGCGTACAATCTGCCTGTGGTCTGGGAACGGCACGTTTATCTAAGTGAAACCAATACCATGTCGGATCAACCTTCAGAGCTGAAACCAAGCCCGTCTAATTTTAAAACCGGATACATTCAATGGCTGATTGTATCAGCGGTTCTCATCACTGCCCTGTCTCTCCTTGCCGTACATTTGCCCGAACGCCTGAAACTGCTCCTTGTTTATGCGGTTGTGTACGGTTTAATTTCCGGTGGTGCATTGGCCACCATTGCAGTAAAGTTTGGATTGCCTATCAAAAAGACAATCATTCTGATGATTGTTTGTTTAGTCATCTTAGGTCAATCTCTGATCTTGTATCTATCTCATCAGCGTTACCAGGAAGTGACACTGAAACGTTTCAAAGCGGATCAGACCATGTTTTCCGTGGACCGTATGTTTGCCACCGGCAAACCGCCGGAAGATCCCGAGTCACTAAAAGGATATGAACACACGCGGAAACTATACCAGGAAGCAAAATTAGAACGCCAGCAGAATGAAAAAAATCTGCTCCTAATCTCCTCTTATCTGCAACATCGCATTTCTAGCGTCGCAAATCTGAAGACCCCCTGGCCTCAACTTTTCTGGATCATGGAATTATTGTTCTGTTGTGGTTCAGCCATCTGGGCCAGCCGCCAGATAGCGCAATCTGAGTCTAAAAACACTTCTTCAAGCGATAGCCCTGATGCAGAGAGTTGAACGAAGTCCGTTCTCTTGTTAGCTTGATATCTGGAGGGAAATTCGTTCCCTGACCTTCTACTGTAATTAAAGCCTAAAAAGGTTCTGATGATGCCGGCTTCTTTTTTATATCAAACGGTCCTGTGTTTTCTGCTTCTATTTTCATTCTCGGGTTCAGCGCACGCCAATGACTGGCCGATGTGGCGTCTAAATGCACAGCGTTCCGCCCACACAGAACAAACGATTTCCGATTCGCTGCACGTGCAGTGGGTGCATCAATTACCTCGGCTGGACCCTGCATTTAAAAATGCCCGTTTGCAATTTGACGCAGGCTATGAACCGATTGTCAAAAATGGGATCCTCTTTTATGGCTCCTCCAGTACGAATTCCATCACTGCCATTGATGTCAAAACCGGAAAGGAACGCTGGCGTTTCTTTACGAACGGTCCCATTCGCCTGGCTCCCGTAGCCTGGAAAAATTCGGTTCTGTTTGGGTCAGATGATGGCCATCTTTATTCGCTTTCTGCTCAAACTGGTGAACTGCAATGGAAATTTCAGGCGGTTCCCTCAAGTCGTCTGATTCTGGGAAATCGTCGTCTTGTCTCGGTCTGGCCCGTTCGGGGTGGTCCGGTGATTGAAAATGATACCCTCTATTTCGCAGCAGGAGTCTGGCCTTTTGAGGGTGTCTTTATCTATGCCCTCAATGCTGAAACTGGAGAACAGCTCTGGGTAAATGACCGCCTGGGTTTCCTTTACGGACAGCATCCCCATGCGGCGGAAGCCTTTGGTGGAGTTACGCCTCAGGGTTATCTGCTCATCGCAGAAAAGGAATTGATTGTTCCTTGCGGGACAGCTTTTCCTGCCCGTCTCAATAAACAAACAGGAGAGCTCATTGAATTCAAGCTCCCTAAAGCAGGTCGCAAACCGGGAGGCTGGTTCACCGCAGCAGGCAAGTCTGCACGAAGAGGAGAAACAGAACTCTCCAAACCAGAATTGCAATTTGATCGCGACGTCAATTCTGCCCGACATGAGAATGGACTCAATTATGGCCCCGACGGGAAACGCGGTCTACTTCAACAGATTCAGGTCGGCCCAAAACAGATCTCCTATCAAAGTCAAATCCCAGGAGTTGAGGGAACCATCTATTCCCTGCTGGTGGCATCAAACCGCTTATTTGTGGTCACGCTCGAAGGAAATCTCTACTGTCTGGGACCTGACAAAACTGAGCCCGCAGCATATCAATCTCCCCTATTGAATCGCACGGAGGCGGTTCGCACTCAAGCTGCTTCTTCCAAAACGGCAACCGTGATTTTAGATCAAACGTCTGCCGGTGGTTTTGTTTTTCTTGCTGGAATTCCTGACGAGAAGCTAATTGATAATTTACTGACGAACAAACATCTTCAAGTCATAGTTTTAGATACAGATTCAGATCAGATCGAGAAACTCCGCCAAACGTATTATGAAAGAGGCTGGAATGCCTCTAAAATCTCTTTTCTGAATGGATCTTTGGCAGAACTCGCGCTACCCGCATATTTTGCTCAACTGATGATTGCCCAGGAGCCACAACAATCAGGATCTCAATCATTATTACAACTGGTTTCAAGACTGTATCCCTCGATCAGGCCTTATGGAGGCGCTCTGCTCTTGAAATGCTCAGAGTTATCGCATGCAAAACTGGCGAAGGAATTTCAAAATTTATCTCAGGCGCAAATTTCACACCGGGATGGATACACGGTCATTAAAAAAGCTGGTCCCATCCCCGGTTCTACCAATTATACCGGAGGCTGGTCGAGCCCCGATGAACTGGTCAAAGCCCCTGTGGGAGTACTCTGGTACGACGATAGCGTCGGTCATTTTAAACGCGCTCCCCAACCTATGTTTGTCGACGGAGTCATGATTTCACACTCGAAGTACTGGCAAGGGTACCCGGCTGGAATTCGTCCCCCTTACAAACTACTTGAAGCTCAATATTCCGATGTTTATACCGGCAGAAAGCTCACAAAGAAACAGGCTCAAACGTGGGTGGAGGAATTACCGACAAGAGACATCACAAAAAAACAACTCAGTCAATACCGGCCCCCTTCTCAGAAAAATGATTGGAGCCCCGCACCTCCTGTGATTGGAGAACGTACGAATCCCTTAACTGGTCAAACAGAACCTCGCGCCTTTCCCAAAAGTTATGGCTGTGATGGAGGCGTTGACTACAGCTATCTTTTCACGATGCGTTCTGGAACAGCCGCATTTTATGATAAACGTGTGGAGAGTGGTACGATTCACATCAGTGGCCCCCGCTCCGGCTGCACAAACAGTATTGTACCTGCGAACGGTTTGCTAAACGTGCCCTACTATTTCCAGGGATGCACATGCAGTTACCCGTTACCGGTTGGGCTTTCCCTGATTTCAATGCCAGAATCGCATGAGCAATGGATGGTCTGGGGCAAAAGTGACGTGAATGATATTCGGCGTGTCGGCTTGAACTTCGGCGCTCCCGGCGATCGAAAAACAGATCGAGGTACTCTCTGGCTGGATGTCCCCAGTGTGGGAGGCCCTTCGCCGAAACTCGATCTGGTCGTCAAACCAGAAACAATCCGACCGTTCTACCAACATTCACTTTGGATTGAGGGGGGACGTGGCTGGCCCTGGGTGGGTGCATCCGGAATTACCGAAGTTGAAAGCATTTCCCTGAAAAACATGAAACGCTCTGACTATACAATGCGCCTGTATTTCATGGAGCCCGAATATTCTGCACCGGAAAAACGTGTCTTCAGCGTCTCTCTAAATGGAAAGCCCTTGATTAAGAATCTGGACATCTATCAAGAAACGCAAATGAGTCATCATATTCTCGTGCGTGAATTTTCTCAAATCCCCATTGATGGCAGACTGGATCTCACATTCACGGCCAGCGCAGGAAAACCGCTGATTTGTGGAATGGAACTGGTTGAAAAAAACCTGCCACTCGATACTCTCGACAAAATCCCCAGTCAAAGTCAGAAACTTCTCACGAAAAAATAAACCAAATGCCGGTCAACACGATCTAGAAGTCGCGGAAAGGACCGCGTGGCTCAGCCTTTGCCATCTCTTTTTTCCAGTTAGCAAAATGCGCTTTCATTTCCTTCAATTTTTCAGGATGCGCTTTTGAAAGATCGTGTTTTTCGCTCACATCCTTTGATAAATCAAACAGACCATTGCCCTTGACTGATTCCACCCATTTCCAGTTGCCTACACGAGCTGCTTTATCCGCCCGACGTTGCCAATACATTTCTTTACGTGGGGACTCGACCTGCGTCGTTAACGTGGGCAGCATATCATACCCATCGAAGACAATGTCTTCGGATAAAGGTATCTGAGCTTCTTTCAAAAAAGTGGGAACCAACTCCAATGAAGTCAGCAGCCCTTCATTGACAGTACCCGGTTTAATTTTTTTCGGATAACGCACAATACAGGGAACTCGAATCCCGCCTTCGAACATCATGCCCTTTTTACCGGTTAGTGGTGAATTATCGGAACCTC
>NZ_CALEMX010000201.1 GCF_937910335.1 uncultured Gimesia sp.
CGGTGATAATGGGGGTACTCCAGGAGCCCATGTATTTTCGCTCATTGTTTCGTTGGCCGTTGCCTTCTACGGGTTCTTCCGTTTCCCATATGGTTTTTCCGTTCTCCAGATCAATGGCTGTCATGAAGACCCGTTTCCCTGGGCCGCAATGTAGAATGATCTTTCCTTCGTGCAGAATGGGGGAAACGCCATAGCCCCAGATATGTTCGAACTCTCCGAGATTTCGGTTCCAGAGTTCCTTGCCGGCGAAGTCATAGCAGAAGAGACCTGCCGAGGAGTGCCAGACGACGACACGTTTTCCGTCTGCTACAGGTGTGGAACCACAATAATTGTTGGTTTTATGAGTGGGCATAACCTTGTCGAAATTCACGGTTTTCACCCAGAGTTTTTGTCCGTTCGTGCGGTCAAAGCAGTAGAGGCTGCGTTTGCGACCTTCATTTTCTGCGCAGGTTACAAACACACGTCCGTTTGAAACAATGGGGCTACTGTTGCCGGGGGCGGGTAGAGGCGCTTTCCAGATGATATTTTCCGTGGAGCTCCATTTCAGAGGGGCTTCTTTTTCCAGAGAGCTCCCATTTCCACGCGGTCCCCGAAACGCGGGCCAGTCTTCAGCGAGGATTGTTGAGGTACAAAAAACGATAGAAAGCGAAAATGTCAGCACTTGCAGGCAAAGTTTCATTGGAACGCCTTTTCGAATTCCTGATTGAAGCAGAGTGAAAGGATCCGGTTAAGCAATTACATCATGCACGACATGCCCGTGTACGTCGGTGAGTCGCATGTCGCGGCCTCCGAAACGGAAGGTCGATTTCGTATGATCTAACCCTAGCAGGTGTAGCATGGTAGCGTGGATATCATGCATTTCCACTCGATTTTCTACGACTTTATAACCCCAGTCATCAGTGGCGCCATGCGTGGTGCCCCCTTTAACACCGCCGCCTGCCATCCACATGGAAAAGCCAAACGGGTTATGGTCTCGTCCATTGGTGCCTTGCGCAAACGGGGTTCGTCCAAACTCGCCACCCCAGATCACCAGCGTAGATTCGAGCAGTCCGCGTTGTTTGAGGTCTTTTAATAATCCGGCGATGGGCTGGTCTACAGCGCGGGCATTATTTTCGTGATCTCGTTTTAAATTGCTATGTTGGTCCCAGCGATCGCTTTTGACGTTGGTACAAGTCAGTTCGACAAATCGAACTCCCCGTTCGACCAGTCTTCTCGCGAGGAGGCATTCTGCAGCGTAAGTTTTTGTAGGCTGGTATTCCGCATTAAAACCATAAAGTTCGAGTGTGGATTTACTTTCGCTGGTGAACGACATCAGATCAGGAATTGCCATTTGCATTTTGTAGGCAAGTTCATAGTTCGAGATGGCGGATTCAATTTCATCATGAATTCCGGATCGCTTTTGCTTAAAGCGATCCAGTTGTTGCATGAGTTTGAGTTTTTGCAATTGTGTTTGGCTGGTTTTTTCCTGTCGTTTTACATTCGAGATTCCACTGCCGCCCGGTTTGAAAACGGATCCCTGGTAACTGGCCGGCAGAAATCCGCTGTTGAAGCAGTCGAGTCCGCCTGGTGGGATCAGCCCGCCATTGATCACCACGAAGCCAGGCAGGTTTTGGCATTCAGATCCCAGGCCATAATTGACCCAGGCTCCCATACTCGGGCGTCCCTGCAAGCCGCTCCCTGTATGTAAAAAGTAATTGGCGAAGGTGTGTTCGGGGAATTGTGAAACGACCGAACGGATTACCGCCATGTCATCGATGCACTCGCCGATCTTTGGGAAGAGGTCACTGACGGGGATACCGCTTTCACCATAAGGTTTAAATTTCCAGGGGCTTTGCAGAACTTTTCCGACATTGTCAAATTGTGTCGCTTCCACTTTAAAATAATCGCCGGGACTTTTTCCGTTATATTTGGCCAGTAAAGGTTTGGGGTCGAATGTATCTACTTGCGAGGGGCCGCCATCCATGTACAGGAAGATGACATTTTTTGCTTTGGGGGGGAAATGGGTTTTCTCGGCGGAGACACCTGAAAACGCCTGATCCTGTAAGAGTGCCGTGAGTGCAGCGGCTCCAAAGCCGTTTGCGCATTGTTTAAGAACATCACGTCGCGTGAATTGTTGTCGGAATTGGCCACATTGCATACTGCAGACTTTCTGAAGAGCTTCTTGATTTCAAAAGATGTAAATAAACTCTTTTAGATTGAAAATGACATGTCCCAGTTCTGCCCAGATTATTGAAGGGTCAGACAATTGCGGGTTTTGTTTCGTTCGTTCCAGAATAAATTGAGACGCCGTCGACAATTCTTCTGAAGTGGGCAGGCGGCCTAAAGCAACTTCGTACATCCAGCGGATTTTGTCATTGGTTATTTGCAAATCGGTTGTTTGCTGGTCGGTTGTTTTCTGGTCGGTTGTTTGCAGGCCCGAATTTGTGAAAGCCCGTTTCCCCCAAAGTTGAGCTTGTTGAATTACAAACGGGTCGTTCATCATGATGAGGGCTTGAGCGGGAACATTCGAAACGTTGCGGCGACCCATTGTGCTGAACGGACTGGGGGTATCGTACGCCAGCATCATGGGCGAGAGAAAATTGCGGCGGACTTGAATATAGATCGACCTTCTTCCATCGCCATCCAGGGGGCCATTAATTCGAGGTTTGCCGCGACCATCCATAAAGTTCGTCAGATGAACGGGTACTGAAGGACCATGCATTTTTGGATTGATTCTTCCCGAGATGCTTAATAGTGCATCGCGGATCGCTTCGCCTTCCAGACGTTTTAAGGGCATCTTGTGGAGATAGAGATTGTCAGGGTCGATCTCTGAGACTTTGAACGTGGTTTGGCTGGATTGTTGATAGGTTTCTGTGAGCACGATGAATTTGATCATCTGCTTGAGGGACCGACCTTGCTCTAAAAATTTTAAAGCGAGAAAATCCAGCAATTCCAGATGAGTGGGACGTTCTCCGAGCACTCCGAAGTTATCGACACTGGGAACTATTCCCCGTCCGAACAGATGCGCCCAGATTCGATTGACAATCACACGATGGGTTAAGGGGTTCGAGGGCGCATTAATGGCGGATGCTAATTGAAGTCGCCCGCTTCCCCGTTTTGCGGCAGGGGGAACGCCGTCCAGGGCTTCGAGGAAACGTCGTTCAACGACCGAGCCTGGATTCTGGTGACTGCCACGAATCAGGACATGGTCATTTTCAGGACTGCCATCCATAATCGCCATCGCGGTTTGCGATTTGGTTTGAATGGCCTGTTTGAGTTGCTTGTACTCTGTCTGACAGTTTTTGATTTCCTGCGCCAGAGCGAGACGTTCCTTGCTTTCTGGTTCTGAAAAGAGAGCGGGATGTGCGATTGCCCAATTAATCAGGGCCACAGTTTGGGCACTCGGTTTTCTTTCACTATCAAAATATTCGTTAAATGCAGTCTGGATTGGGGTCTCTGCCTGATCAAAGGGCAGACTGATCGAAGTTAAGTCTTGTTCTGGATGTGTGGCAGCGTGTTTTACCTGAAAGACTTCCAGAGGCGTTTTCTCCAGGGCTGTGAATTCCAGATGAATCCGATGTCCCTTGTATCTTGATATATCGTGTGTCACCCAACGTGGTTTATTTCCCTTCTCCGCGGGAACTTTTTTCAATGTAGTTCCATGTAGCGGACCAAACAGGAGGCGATGAGAATCAACGCAGGCATAAACCCAGCAGCCCCCTTTCACACGGTAAGAAACGGGGCCCTGAACTTTGAAGGTGGGAGTTCTTAATGTGCGTCCTGATCGGGGAAAAGACCGCAGTTTATTTTTCTGGTTCATTTGAGGAGTTTTGACATCAACCAGTTCATCCCAGAGAAGGTCACGTCTGGCTGCTCCTTCCTGCATAGCTGTGAGTGGGATCTGTTGTTGGGATTGATCCCAAACTAAAGTACCCCGCGTGCGTGGCTTCAAGCCGAAGGTGAATCCGTCGGTAAGAAAATCTTCGGGAGCGCAATCACTGTAATCAATGATGGTCCTTTCATCAGACTGGGATCCGGTGGATGTTTCTGATTTTGAATCGCTAAAGAGTGTGGCTATCAGGTTATTCTTTTTTTCTGGATTACTTTGAAGGAATTGAATCCAGTGTTTCAGAATTGAGGGATTGAGATTCTTCGCTGTTGACTGCTGCTCGATGCTTTTCTCAAGGGCAGGGGATGATGGTGTTTGAGTCTGTTTGGCAAGGGAATTCGCAGTTTGATAATACGCCTGGAAGTTTTTTATTTCTGAAGCAAAGACATTTTTCAGTTTCGCTTTGAGAGTTTTCTGTTTCTGAATGTAAAACTGTTCTGCCTGTTGGGCGACTTTCTGATTCTGTACCATCGATTCAAACCGGACCTGGCGGTAATTACTGCTTTGCAAATATCCATACAGGGCATAATAATCTTTTGTCGAAATGGCGTCGAATTTATGATCGTGGCAGCGGGCACAGGAAACAGTCATACCTAGAAATGATTTGGTCATGACATCAATGGCGTTATCAAAGCGGTCTGTTTCATCCTTTCGGATATCTACGGGTGAATGCACCCATTCACTCATATACCAGAAGGCCGTCGCCAAAATGGATTCATTGAACTGTTTTTGGGGATGAACTCGTGGCTGTTTAAGTAAGTCGCCCGCGATATGTTCTGTGACGAACTGATCATAGGGGAGATCGGTATTTAAGGCGCGGATGACATAGTCTCGATACTGATAGGCGTTCGGTGCATCATTATCAAATTCATGTCCGCGTGATTCTGCATAGCGCATCAAATCGAGCCAGTGGCGTGCCCAGCGTTCGCCAAATTGAGGTGAGGCCAATAGTTGATCGACGACTTTCTCAGTGGCGTTTGCAGAATGATCATTTAAGTACGAATGGATTTGCTTTGGGGAGGGAGGGATGCCAACTAAGTCAAAAGAAAGACGCCGAATGATGGTGCGTTTGTCAGCACGACTAGCGGGTTGCAGTTTTTTTTCTTCCAGTTTTGCAAGAATGTACGAATCCACGGGATGTGCAGACCAGTTTTGATTTTTGAGAGCAGGGGGATTCACATGTTTCATCGGTTGCCAGACCCAATGATCGTGCCTGCGTTTTTTTAGATCGAAGGTTTTGGCGTCTTTTGCATCTGTGGGAGGTTTTTCGTCGGGCCAGGGGAGTTTCATTTCTATCCAGCGTACGAACAGATCGATTTGTTCTTTTTTCAAGCGTGTATCAGGTGGCATTTCAAGCGATTCATATCGCAGGGCTTCGAGCAGCAGACTTTCCGCTGGTTTTTTAATGTCCGCTGCGGGGCCGGTATCTCCCCCCTTCAGCAGCAGGGCGCGCGAGTCCATTCTTAGTCCACCTTCTAATCGTTTGGACTGACCGCTATGGCATTGATAACAATGCGCGGCGAGAAGGGGGCGAATCGATTTTTCAAAGAACTCTAACTGTTCTGAAGAAAATCGCGGAGTGGAATCTGTTTTTGATTCTTCAGCAGAATACAGAAAGCTGAGACATCCGGCAATCAGCAGTAAAACAGAAATGTTACAGAGAAGTTGCTTCATGCTCAGTAGTTTCTTTTACAAAGTTCGAGTTGTGAATTAGCGGTAGATTATTCTGAGAGCGCGTCATCCAGGAGCGCATATTCAAAATGGTGGGAACAATCACAAAGAGATTGCCATAAACTATTTTAACGCTTTCGGTTGAAGCGATTCAAGTTTTAATGGGCAAAGCGAGAAAAAGAGTCAAATCAATCGCCGTAGGTTAGACCGGTGATCAGATCAATTCTGGCAGCGGTCTGGCGTGATCTTCCACCAGATATTGCGGTCGTCCGCTGAAATCTTCGATTGTGGTCTGCTCTGTTTCGATTCCCATATTATGATACAGGGTCGCAAAGAGTTCCGGGAATGTCACGGGACGATCGATGGCTTCGCCTCCGAGTCGATCTGTTGCCCCGATGACCTGTCCTGTTTTCATGCCACCACCGAACAAAATAGCAGAGTTGACTCGTGGCCAGTGATCTCGTCCTACTTGTGCACTGATTTTGGGAGTGCGTCCAAATTCTCCCCAGATCGCAACAGTACAATCCTGATCGAGACCGCGCTGATGCAGATCTTCCAGCAGGGCACTCACACATTGATCGAAGACAGGAAAGTCTTCGGCCTCTCGTTTAAAGATGGTGTTGTACTTTCCGCCATGCCAGTCCCATTTACTGTAATTCAATGTAACAACACGTGCGCCGGCTTCGATCAACCTTCTTGCGACAAGCATACTTTGCGGTACGCGAGGGGCGCCGTTACTGTCGATAAACTTTGTGGGGTCACCCGTGCCATAGCGTTTGACAGTTTCCGGATCTTCTTTGGAAAGGTCTAAGGCTTCCGCCAGTTTTGAAGATGTGAGAACACCCATTGCCTGTTCGTTGAATGTGTCCAGCCCCGTCATCATACCCGAGGCATCTGATTCGCGTTTGAAATTATCGATACTCTGCAGCAGTTTTTTTCGATCTGAAAGTCGTTCGAGCGAGATCCCATTCAGAACCATGTCGTGGCGAGTTGGTCCCATCGGGCGAAAAGGAGATTGCGAAAGACCAAGAAAGCCCGGCCCCGGTTCGTTATAAGGACCATGAGTGCAGGGATAGCAGAGGCTGATGAATGGAGGCGAGGATTCCACGTAGGGACCCTGAATTTTTGAGACGGTCGAACCGAATTGCGGCCAGCCTCCCTGCGGTTTTGGTTTGCGAGGATTATGGCCGTTAAAACATTGGATGGCATCATGGCCGCTTTGCGAGCCCACAATCGAGCGAACCAGAACCATTTTATCTATGAGCTGCGCCATGCGCGGGAAGGCTTCACAGATTTCAATTCCGGGAACGTTGGTAGAGATTGGGCGCCAGGGCCCTGCAATTTCTTTGGGCGCCTCTGGTTTAAGATCAATCATATCCTGATGCGGCGGTCCGCCCACCAGATAAATCATGATCACCGATTTCTGACGTTTTTTGTTCCCGGGCTTTGATTCCGCCTGCAAGATGCGGGGCAGCGTCAGTCCCGAGAGGCCTAGACTACCAATCTGAAGGAAATTCCGTCGTGACACTCCATCGCAAAACGAGGAGGGCGTATTCCCTTTTCCAAACAGTGTCAGCATATTGTGCTCGCTCCTGCTGTAGTCTGAATCTTAATGACGCTCCGATTGTATCAAATACTATTTATGCGTTCCAGAGGGGCTTGCGAAGATTTCGTGATTCGTCCGTTTTCAGGCTCAATTCAGCTTGATTCAAGGGGCTTCAGG
>NZ_CALEMX010000202.1 GCF_937910335.1 uncultured Gimesia sp.
TGCTGAACCTGTCGTTCATCAGCAATAATCGTTTTGGTTTCTCCCGTCTGGCAATAATGGTCAGGCGGGGGATTCTTCGACACACGTCTGAGAACGTCACAGGATTGGCTGTAACGCGAAGTAATTAAATCCGATGTTTACTACTCGGAAACGAGGCACTTTAAAGGAGAGTTGAAGCTATGGCGAGTATTGCAAAGAGGCCGAATGGCGGCAAAATGATTCAGTTCTTTGACGCTACAGGGAAGCGCAGAGCAATTCAGATTGGAAAATTATCCATGAAAGCGGCTACTTCAATCAGGGTACACGTCGAAAGGTTGGTTTCGTCTCGTATCACAGGACATGCCCTAGATGACGGTACAGCGCTCTGGTTATCGAAACTTGATAAGACGATGATTGGTAAGTTGTCAAAGGTAGGGTTGATTGAGGCTAGAGAGTCAGCCACGTTAGGAGAGATGATTGACGAGTTTATTAAACTACGAACGGGAGACGTGAAGCCGCGTACTGTAGCAAAATACAAAGTGGTCAAAAAACATCTGATTGACCATTTCGGAAAAGGCAAGTCTCTAAAGTCCCTGAACGCTGGAGAGGCTAAAGAATGGCGAGCCTACCTGATTGACCGGAAACTAGCAGAGAACTCAATACGGAAGCTCTCAGGCATTGCTAAGACGATGTTCAACTATGGGATCGAAAAGGAATTGATTGTAAAGAATCCGTTCAACTGCCTCCCTTCAGCGTTAGTTCCCACCAGAGATAGACACCACTACATCACGATTGAAGACTCTGAAAAAGTGATAGAACAATGTCCTGATGCTGAATGGCGGCTGATCGTCGCGCTGGCTCGTTACGGTGGATTGAGAACACCTTCAGAGACGTTTGCTCTCAAATTATCTGATATCAACTGGTCGGAGAATCGATTCTATGTGACCAGCCCCAAGACTGAGCGATACGCGGGCAAAGAGGGGCGTATCGTACCAATCTTTCCTGAGTTGAGGCCCTACCTTGAAGAGTGTTTTGATCAGGCAGAGGACGGGGCAGAATTCGTGATTGAGAAACACCGAATCAGGAGCGAGAATCTACGGACCACTTTTCACAAAATCATCAAGCGGGCTGGCTTAAACAAATGGCCTAAACCATTCCAGAACTTGAGATCCAGCCGAGAAACCGAATTGATGGAACAATTCCCCATCCAGACGGTTACAAGTTGGATAGGAAATTCACCTTCTGTAGCGTTGCAAAGTTATTTACAGGTAAGGGAATCGGACTTTGAAAAAGCGTTGCATATATGTTGCAGCACAGTGCCGAATACACCAGTTTTAGCCAGTAATGCAAATTAACTGCAATAGATGTATGTTATTCTCAGTTATTCACTTACGTTGATTTACGGGGATGTACTGAGAGGCTAAATAGGGCCGGCAGGACTCGAACCTGCAACCAACAAATTATGAGTTTGCTGCTCTAACCGATTGAGCTACGGCCCCAAGTTGTTTTCTGACAGATGTTTATCATACAGAGTTTGGCAGCAGATTCCAATCAGAGGCTGCCTGAAAATGTCATTGCAGTGGAAGGCTGATAGCTTACTGGAGACCCGGAGGGCTGTCAAAGGATTGAGACTTGAAAGCCGAATTCCAGCCTGATTTTCCGACATAAAACGTGCTCTGTTGAAGTCTGACACCCGACAGGGTAAACAGGATCCTACTGGCACGTTATTTCTTCCGATTTTTTGATGTCTACCTCAGGAGGCCTGCTTCCCTCATGTTTCAAGTCTCGCTTTACTCAACGCTACGAAGCGGTTTCTGTCTCAGCCTGATCCTGCTATTCAATGGAATCAATACAAACGCACTGTCAATCATTCAGGCTCAAGAACAGGGCACGCGAAAAACTCCTTCCGATCCCATTCGAGTCGGGTCTGTCATCGGAGGACATGTTCACCCTGCCCTTTGCAGAGCGGCGAACGGTGATCTGCTGGCAGTCTATAATGAAAACGGTGGTGGCGGCAAAGAACTGCTGCTCGCTCGTTCAACCGATGGCGGTTTGCACTGGTCTGCCAGCAAGCCCATTCCCACGATTAAAGACTGTTCTATATATCCGGGTTCGCTGACCACATTGCGCAGTGGAGAAATCGTGCTGCACTGGTCCTGTTATCGCGTTGAAGAGAAACGTCGCTGGCGAGTTCCTCATTTCTGCACATCCAAAGACCAGGGCATAACCTGGTCTCCCGTCACTGAAATCCCACTGGACGATTACACAAATTACACCTGCCTGCGTCATTCCATTCTGGAACTGGATGCAGACCGCTGGGTTTGTCCTTTTTATGATCGCACAGTCATTTACAACCGGAAACAGAATACGATTTCACCCTTTGGGGATGGACGGAATCATGGCATGGTACCTCTCGTGATATCGTCACAGGGCACACTCATCAGTGGTGCACCGCAAACCGATGCGCCCGTACCCGTTGGAAAACCGGGGCAGATGGTGTATGGCCTGAGTTCCACCGACGACGGAAAAACCTGGCGGGCTCTGCAATCGCTCCCCTACTTTGGCGTTGCCGGTTATGATTTGACGGCTCTGGATAAGGGAACTGTCGTACTGACCTCCATTCTGTACGGCGTGGGACGCGATGATGAGTGGGCGTTTGAATTGTCGCTTTCGCATGATGAAGGTTTGACCTGGGACAAAGCCAATGCGGTGATTGTCTATAACCCGGGGCGTCCCATCAAAGGACGCGGCTGGCCTCGCTCCGTTCCCATTGATGACAAGACTCTGGGAACACTGTTCTATGATCTCGACCCTAAGCAAAAAGGAGGTCCCGGCGTCTTCTTTGTGCGTACGCCGCTGGTCGCTTTTCAGCCAGTGAAGTAATCACTGAGTGTTCCGGGCTATCTGACTGGCACGCCAGGCTTCGGCATAAATGGCAAATCCGATCTGAACCTGACTCGCCGCGTCCTGCAATAATTTTGTCAGTTGGGAATCAAAGGGAGAGACCCCGCGTGCTCTCAATAAACTGGCCGCCTGAAAGACAACCGCCTGATCATAGTTCGACAGACTTTTAATTAACGCTTTGTGATCGTCCGCATGCTGATTCACCAGTTTTTGTGCATAAGCATATGCGGGTGTTTTTTTACCATCGCCGTCCGCGTCAATCCAGACGGCTCCTGTCGAACCCACAACTTGTGACTCAAACTCGGGAGAATCTGGTTGATACGGTTTGGCTAATGGCCAATACGGCGCCACAACACCAGGCCCCGTCGCAATCGCTACCAGATGACAATCGTGCGGAAATTTCTTGAGCTTCCAAGTACCCTGCCATTTCACGCCACCCTGCTTTTTTGCTTTGATTTTTTCACTGCGAATCAATTGCCCATTTGCATACAGGCTGATTTGATCTGCTGTCACCCAACTCGGCCCGGAAACGGTCAGACTCACTTCCAAGTCCTTCGACTGTGGAACCAGATCTCCCGGCCCATATTGGGAATTCACTTTAATCCGTGTGAACAGTCCGTAAGAAAGCAATACCTTTCCATCAACGAAGTTTTGAACGGTCTGGCCCACATCAATTTGAGAGGGATCTTGATCCTGCGTCTGAATATATGTTCGCGCCTGCCCAACGATATAGCGGCAGACATCATGTGAATCGCTAGAACCGACCGGTGTTAAGAACACCCCCCGGTTCAATAAACCAAACCAGTCATGATACAGCTGCATCACATCGGTTTGCGTGGCTCCCGAATTGATAATCTCCATCGCGTTCGCCCGCAAACGCCAGCCATCCAGATTTTCTCCGGTTTGACTGATATGATTCCTGGGACCAAACGGACGATAATTAGAATGCAAGTCTCGCGCATGATTCAAAATCGCCACTTTCATCTGCGGCGTCTCATAAATACTTTTAAAAATCTCATCCCACTTTTTCAATTTATAATCGGGAACCGGTCCCCCTTCCGGAAGTGGAAACACATTAAAATGCCCTAATCGCGTAGTGACTTCATTTCCAACCACAGGCGTAAAATACTGTCGGACTTTCAGTTTTCGAGAGAGAGATTCATAGCTGATCTGTTTGTTGTGATCGGTGGCAATCGGAAACTCGATCTGCTCACCCGCCAGCGTCAGCATGCGTTCTTCCATGGAACTATCGCCGTGTCCCGAATGTGTTAACGTATGCACGTGCGTGTCACAACTTACATAACCCGTTGTATCGACTTCGCGATTAATTTTGAGACGAAGCTTTTTATGATCGCCTGCTTTCAAACTAATTTTGCGATGATCAATCCCATATTCAAAACCCCGGCCGGCATACACGGTATACGCACCCGCTGGCAGGCTAAGATCTGTTTTCCCGTCACTGACATAAATCACACCGGACCTGACCGCACGCCGATCGTTCGATAACGCCGTTGTGGCGACCAGTGTCCCTGCTTCATTCACAATCGTTATTTTACTGGGGAGATGCTTGCCCGATTGGCCGTCAACCACTTCAATCGTCAATTCTGCTTCAGACAAAGCACGTTGAATCGACTCCGGATAAAGTACGATTTCTCCCACGCGGATATCATCTGGTGTCGGCTTCCCAACCTGGAAAATCCGTAATTGATTTTTTCCCGTTTTCAGAGTTTTCGGCGGAACAGGCAACGAATATTGCTGATCGTTTCCATCACGACTCAGCTTACCTAGTACGGTTCCATTCAGTTCCACATTCCAGCTTAATTTTACATCATCTTGTCGTAACAGGAGTGACGCTTCCGTTTGATTCACTTCTGCTTGAAACGAAAGCGATAACTCTTGCAACTCGGACAGCTCCGGAAAGGTAGTCCATTCACGGTCGCCTGAACTTCGCAGGTGTGTCATCTTAGAAGTAATCACAACCGGTTCACTTGCAATCAAATTCTCGATAATGACCAACGATACCAACAGTGTAAGCAGTAGTCTTAGATTCATAACTCAGAGTAACTTTCCAACAAAAATGTTTTATTGTTGTTTCATATTTCAGGGAAATTAATGACTCGTTGTTGATTTCTTTGTACTTTGCAATAGATATGCCAGCAAGTCATGTAATTGTTGCGGCGACAAAATTTCCGTCAC
>NZ_CALEMX010000203.1 GCF_937910335.1 uncultured Gimesia sp.
TGATTCGAGCCTGGATCGATTCCTGGCTCAACCCAAATGGGAAATATCGGTTTATCCAGTCAACTGGAATACTTTGCCCAAAGCTTGAGTTTTGTGAACTCGAAATGATTCCGCAACAAATCAGGTGCATACTCTGTCTGCTTTGACTAGAATAAGTCCTCTTCCCATGATTCATCCATTTGAATTTCATATTGAATTACCCTACAAGGAGTCCCCCCAATGCAACGACGAGAATTTCTCAAAAGCGGTGTTATCGCGGGTAGTACCGCCGTGTTAGCAACGGCTGCGACACAAGCCGCGGATGCCGACCAGAACAAAAAGCCATTCCATCTCAAATATGGCCCCCACTTTGGAATGTTCAAAAACGCAGCCGGTAAGGATCCTCTGGACCAGTTAAAATTTGCTGCTGACCAGGGTTTTACAGCCTGGGAAGACAATGGGATGAAAAAGAAACCCCAGGAACTCCAGCAGCAAATCGCTGATACCATGGAGAAGCTCAATATGGAAATGGGCGTGTTTGTGGCACACGGCTCGATTGGTAAGACGACATTCGTGAAGAAAGATAAAGATGTCTGGAATAGCGTTTTAAAAGACATTCAGGAATCGGTCGAAGTCGCAAAGCGAGTCAATGCAAAATGGATGACTGTTGTTCCCGGAAATATCGATGAAGGGCCTCGCGCCCGTCTTGCAGAAGGATATCAAACTGCCAATGTGATAGAGTTACTCAGGCGCTGTGCAGATATTTTTGAACCGCATGGCATGGTCATGGTTCTCGAGCCCTTGAACTGGTATGCCAATCATGGAGGCACATTTTTACAAGGTTCGCCACAGGCGTATGCACTCTGCAAAGCGGTTAACAGTCCCTCCTGTAAAATTCTGTTTGACATTTACCATCAACAAATTACAGAAGGGAACTTAATCGTAAACATCGACAGTTGCTGGGATGAAATTGGCTATTTCCAATCGGGCGATAACCCAGGTAGAAAAGAACCGGGAACGGGCGAGATCAATTACCTGAACGTGTTCAAGCATATTCATTCCAAAGGCTTCGATGGTATCATCGGCATGGAACATGGAAATTCGAAACCTGGTCAGGAAGGTGACCTGGCCGTCATTGAAGCTTATAGAGAGGTTGACCAGTTTTAAGATGAATCAAAAAAAAGCAAAAAATGTCCTCGGCACGGAACTCGAAGTCTGTTCTATGGATCCGATCACTGGTTTTTATCGCGATGGATGCTGTAATACCGGCGGCTCCGATATGGGTCTGCATACAGTTTGTACTGAAGTCACTGCAGAGTTTCTGACATTTTCCAAACAACAGGGTAATGATCTGAGTACTCCACATCCTCAGTATGAATTTCCCGGTTTACAACCGGGTGACCGCTGGTGCCTGTGCGTCGAACGCTGGAAGGAAGCATTAGAAGCAGGTATGGCACCGCTTGTCAAACTGGAAGCCTGTCACATTTCGACCCTTGAATTTGTGGATCTGGAAGATCTTCAACAATACGCGGTCGAAGCTTAACGCAACGCGTGAAATCAAAAAAACACGGAGCCTCAATTAATGATGCTCCGTGTTTTTTATTATTAAAATTTGTACTATTCAATTACTTCGCTTTCAGCATATAGATTTCACTGAAAGAAGAAGTCAGAAACAGTTCACCATTCTGATCTGTGCCAAACGTCATCACTGGAATACTTGGTGATTCAATCACATGATTGGCGGTCACTTTCTTCTTCTGGGCATCATAATTTAACGCCCAGAATTTTCCGGAAACATAATCTCCATAAATATAAAGCCCATTGATTGCGGGAATTTTTTTACCTCGATACACAGATCCCCCGGTAATGGATTTGCCCACATCATGTTTGTATTCCCAGATCGGTTCGATTAAATGGGATCGAGGTTCCACCCCATTGGGACCAAAGGGGTGTTTTCCTTCCCGGACGGACCAACCATAGTTTCCTCCCTTGACGATAATATCGATTTCTTCCCAAATACCCTGGCCCACATCGCCGGCCCAGAGAACACCCGTTTTCGTATCGAAGGCAATCCGCCATGGGTTTCGTAGTCCATAGGCCCAGATTTCTTTGCGGGCTGTCTTGATTTCAGCACTTTTCCCTTCCAGAAAAGGGTTATCTTTGGGAATCGCATAGTTTAATCCCGGACTTTTATGATCGACATCAATGCGACAAATCGTTCCCAGAACTGTCGAAAGATTCTGACCATTTTTAAAGACATCATTACCGGCTCCACCATCGCCAAAGGCAATGTAAAGTTTTCCATCCGGGCCAAAGACAACCGTTCCGCCACCATGGTTCCAGGCTGGTTGTTCAACACGCATCAGAACTTCTTCGGAATCTGCCAGCGCTTTATCGGGATTTTCTTTTGACACGCGAAAGCGTGATATCACGGAGGTATTCACAGGTTTGTTTGGCGTACTGTAGTAGATGAAAAATTCACCATTATTTTTGTAATCCGGGTGAAACGCAAAGCCCAGCAGTCCTTCTTCATTCTGCTTGTCGTTGTAAGTCACCCTGTCAGAGATATCGAGAAACAGCTTTCCCTTTTCCAGATCTTCGTCATCGGGAGTGTTGGGCACGATCCAGATTTTTCCCTTTTGGGAAGCAATAAACAAACGGTTCGAATCATCGCCGGCATGCGTAATGACAATAGGACGATCAATTTTCAAATAGGGAAAGACTTTGACGAGTTTCACTGGAGCAGGAGAAGTATCGACTATCTCCGCAGCCGATAATTGCTGCGTCAGAGCCAGAGTCACAATGAGCAGTAGAGTGGAAATCGTTTTCATAAGATGTCTTCTTTATCATTGATTCAGATTAACAGATGGGATGGACGGCAAACACTAAGTTTTAGGATAGAAAACAGGCACTGTCAACGCTACTGACCAACGAATCAACTTTGATGCCTGCGAGAGAAAAGACAATTCATTTTTTTAGAATCAAGACAGGCCGACACCAGTCGACATGATCTTGAATATCCGCGTTTTTCCCGAAATCCACTTTCAAAATTAGTTCCCGCGCTCCGCTGAGATCAATCCGTGGCACAATAACCGTTTGTTGACTGGCTCCCTGAACGGCCTGCTGAAACACAATACGCTGGTCGACCAGAATCACGATTTCAGCATCCCCTTTACCCAAGGTCGAATCATCAATGCCAACTTCTGTCTGAAAGGCGGCATACTTGCCATCTAGCTGGTAGTGTAATTCAGAAGCGCTGTGCATTCCGAGACCCGATACGAACTCTTTAGCACCGACTCTCAATGACCCCGCAAGAACATTCCTGTTTTGCTGCCAGTTCCATGTTTGTGAGAAATAAGGAGTAAATTGATATTTCACCGGCTTCAGCTCTGGAAGCGGAACAACCTGTCCTCCCAAAGGTGTAATGGAAACCAGACGCTTCAGACTGAAATGCAGTTCTGCACCAAACAATGTTTTGGCAGTGATCTCATTCTTATCTAAAACAAGTGAAGAGACAGTCAATTGCGATCCGTTCGTCAGTCCTAATCGATAGCGTAACTGATCGGGTTGTGGAAAATTGATCAACTCAGGGTTAATCGTAAAGAACCGAATTCCCTTTCGCGGGACCGAAGTTTCTCCTGCTCTCGATTCAAATCGAAAAGTATTCGCATCGAAGCCTAACAATTCCCCTTCCAGATTGTCGCCGTTGTTCAGAAAAAAGAGATCTGATTTTTGATCCTTTCTTGCGATTTTTTGTATGAATTCTGTTCTCAGCTGGCGATTCGACGGCCATTGAAAACTGGCAGCCTGCATCGTTTCCAACGGAATTTTGAACTCCCCTGTTTCCGGACAGGAAATTAGACGCACGAAGACAACGTCTTCTTCAGAACGGAGTAACTCCGCATAAATGCGATCATCGTTCGCCAGAATCACCAAACCTTCACGTGGTTGGGGATGCAATAATTTTCCTGACTCAACACGAATTGTTTCAGCAGCAAGAAAAGTGCGCTTGCCCGAATCTGTCTGAAGTGTAAACTGATTCTGTTTAATTTGAGTCAGCTTCCCCTGCACAACCTCGCCATTTGCTCGATAGAGCTCTGCAGCGTTGATGAAATCATTCCAAACGCTGAAACTGAAAATCAGAACGATGATCACAGTAAATCGCATGAGACCCCCTACAATGAAACTTCAAACGATGAGCAAAATTTAACGCTGAAAGATAGGGATATTATTGCGGGGAATTTGCAAAACGATGCAGGACATCGCCGTGCTGTACTCGACACAATTCGAGCTGTCGGGCCTCCAGCTGCCGCTGGTCATTTGACTGGAAACTAATTCATCCCGGATCGCGGGATACCAGCTTTCCCAATATTCAGCGCCGGCCTGCCACATTGCCTGGACTGCATAATATTGTCCGTAATAATAATGACTGCCTCGAAAGTAACGCTGATTGGGCAGATGGCGAGCGAGGTAAGCGAGTCCGTCCTCGATTTCCTTTCCTTCATAAATCCCTGCACTATACAAGGCAACAACACCCGCGGCTGACCTGGGAAATTCGCTTTTTCCCTGCCGAACAATTTGATACCGAAAACCACCATCCGCGTTCTGGCTATTCTTCACGTAATCAATACAGCGGTCGATGACCTCTTTGGAAACAAAAATTCCACAATTCCGGGCTGCTCTCAAGGCCATAATCTGGCAGACGGTTACCGAGAGGTCGGCGTCTTTACTCTCTGGTGTATACCGCCAGCCTCCTTTTGCATTTTGCGACTTCACGATCATCTCAACAGCTTTTTCCAGCTTTGCTCGTACGTCCTTGCTGCGCGTCATCCCATAAACTTCAGCGAGGAATAACGTCGCAAAACCATGTCCGTACATAGGCCCATGAGAAATACTCTCTGGAGCGATGATATACCCCGATGGTTTGCAGGAAGCGAGAATAAAATCTACTGTCTTTTGTACCTGCCTTCCATACTTTCCTCTGCCTGGCGTATTTCCATCCGCTAGAAATGCCATTCCACACAAGGCAGTCACAGCCACATTTTGATTGAAAGTGGATCCAGAGCCGAAAGAGCCATCTGCGTGCTGTCTTTCTGCAAGATACTTGAGACCACGATTAACGGCCATGCGCGTGGGAGGCGTATAGTATTTTTTGCCTTGTGCATCGATAGCACGGTTGACTTCCCCCTGTGCGAGCAGAGAAGAGCTCATCATGCCAGACATCAGGATCAAAACCAGAAGCGCACTCTGCAAAGCGCGACCGAAAGCCTGAACCGGATTTGATTGGAGCAATAGATATCTCAAAATAGCCACTTACCCTGATTAGAGTAGATTAGATTTCTACCTTGCATTGTACGTAATGTGCAGGTAATGGAAAGCTGTAGGATGGAAAAAACGCTTCCCGCCAACACGATCAGGGCCGAATCACTTCAGGGTATTTTGACTTGCCACCCGATAATTTCGGCACGGGACGCAAGGTTTGTCCCGGTCTTGATTTTAGAAAGGGACGAACTCGAATGGATTGCTCAACCGCTAATCGCGACTCGGTCCGCTGGGTTCCAAATTCGCGGGGACGCACGACTCCGGGTCCTAAAGCACTGGATGGCAGCGGATCTTCCAGCTCCATCATTTTCTGTTCTTCCATTTTCTGCCCGCGTGTCATGGCTTGACGTCCCGGAAATACACGGGGAATCCGCGTATTATAGGCATTAAAGCACCCCGAGCAAACAGGGACTAATAATGCGAGCAGGATCAATCGAAACAGAGGATTCATGAACAGCCATACTCAGCTTGAAATAACGACCTGGCACCACATTCTGATGAAGATCAGACCAGATTCTGTAATAAGCCGCGGACCTTAACAGATTACCTGTTCAGCGAACAGATCGATTTTTCATCAAGCCGAAAATGAAACAACGCTTTAACCCACTCGTATTTCAGAGCTTAGACCTCTAGAATGTCTCTAATTCTTTCTGGAAACAGGAAAACAGAGGTTTTCAGCGGGTATCAATGTCCTGACGCTGGAAGTAAAGCGGTTTTCATAATAGCATCCTGACTTAGCGAGACCATTCGCTGCTCCCTCCGGAATTTGTATTGAAATTGTAAGGATTATTTCAGATCTTATGTCAACTCCTCCAAAAGTTTGTGTCCTGCGGGCTCCTGGAACCAACTGCGATATCGAAACCGCACATGCATTTGATCTCTGTGGAGCTCAGTCCACCAGAATTCATCTTCTGAAATTATTGGAAAATCCAGAACAACTGAATGACTATCAGATTCTCTGCCTGCCCGGCGGTTTCAGTTACGGTGACGATGTAGGAGCGGGCGTGATCTTTGCCAGCCATCTACAAGGACAACTCGCCGATGTGATTGGAAATTTCCTGGCTGCTGATAAGTTGGTATTGGGAATTTGTAACGGTTTTCAGGTGCTTCTCAAATCGGGAATTCTCCCCGGTGGCGCCACAGGCTGGCCTCCAAAACCAAATCAAAGTCGAGATGCTACATTGACCTGGAATACCAATGGAAAATACACATCACTCTGGGTTAGACTGGGAGTACTTGCTCCACAAAATGTGTTCTTGAAAGAGATTGACCAGATTGAACTACCGATTGCACATGCTGAAGGGCGGATTGCAGTGAGTGATGCAACGGTGATTGATGGCTGGAAAGCCAATCAACAAATCGCCATGTGTTATCGTGAAGACGATGAAGCAGCAACGACTCTTCAGGAAGAAATCCTTGACTATCCGATGAACCCTAACGGCTCTGCATATAACATCGCAGCCCTGGGTGATCCTTCGGGACGCGTGCTTGGTCTGATGCCTCACCCCGAACGTTTTCTGTTTGCCACACAACACCCACAATGGACTCGACTGGGATTAGAGGGTGAAGGCGCCGGCATACAAATCTTTCGAAACGCCGTCAATTATTTCGAATAGAATTCAGCTTCCCTGTAAAAAAGGCCCATCTGTCAAAGCGACAAATGGGCCTTTTTTTTTAACGGTATTCTCTATGAACTTTAGAGCTTCGCTGTAGATGGAACCGCAAATGGCTCACGATACTCACGTGACAATTTGGGATTTGCTGTTGAAGCCATCGCACCGGTGAAGACTTCCGTCTTGCTGTCGAGTGATAACTTTGGTCCCATACTGATCGCTGTGCTCTCAGCGTCAATTTTATTATTTTTCAGATGCTGACGGAAACGACCGAGTGTTTCCAGAGCTTCTGAATCTCCTGATAATTCGGCATTCAAATCCTGAACGGGCATTTTTTCGCCAAATTCATAAGAAATGTTACCCAGATGACAGAGTGCACTGGAGATGTGGCCTTCTTCGATATCGGCATTCAAATCGCTAATTTTGCGGCTGCGAACGGCATCCACGAAGTTGGCAAAGTGATCTGCTGAACCAGAAAACTTCTTGATCAGTTTTCCATCATTATCGAATGCAGAAGCACTATTGTAGCTGGGAATGACCACATAACCTTTGGAACCG
>NZ_CALEMX010000204.1 GCF_937910335.1 uncultured Gimesia sp.
AATTCCTGGGATCCAATCCACCATTCTCGAAAATCTCATCAGGTGAAACTTCGTTTTGAAAGTAGCGTTGCCGAATCTGTCTCTCTCATGTGCTGGGCTCCCTCGCAGGAGATCAGGAAACTAAAGGGAGGGGCGATTGAATTTCGTGCCGAAGTAGACTGCCTGGATCACATCGCCGATTGGGCTTTAAGTTTCGGCGATCGTGTAGAAGTTCTTTCACCCCGTTCGTTTCGTGATCTGGTGAAGAAACGTATTTCAAACATGTCACAGATTTATCATTCCTAGTGCTTTGTCAAACTTGGGATTGAAGGCCAGCAGTGTTGTTTACGTGCTTCATTGTTGCACTCCCATGATCTCGATCACCCCAAAATTCAAAAATGACGCTCCCTGTAGTCAAATCACAATTCATTGTTGAAAATACAGCGAACTTCTTCATGGGAATATCGTCCTCTTAGCCAGAAACGAATTAGGAACACGCCATCCCTGTTTTATTTTAGGTTGCGCATGTATATTGTTCTTGGCTCAAACACCGATTATTCCATGAAACCTCTTAATTTTCCCACTGAATCAGCTGACCTGCCTCACCATTCGGTTTACCATTTTAAGGATGAAAAACCGGACCCTCAGGCAGGAAATCTCCCGATTTCCGCTTGAACAGTATCTCAAACGATGGGGCTGACGACATCCTTTGCGTATGATATATCCGGCTACGCTGTTTTGTCTCTGGGATTGTGAAATCATCCCGTGCTCAGAGAGTCAGATAACCCAGAAAGACAATTAAAAAGTGGAGATTTTTTCCACTACTCAGATAAAGACCACAAAGAAGTGAGGAAAGACAAATTATGTCAGATGGAATTCAGTTTGCTGAACGGGCATCAATCGAACAGGTTGAAGAAGGAAATGAACTAGCACCCAAATTTGATAAGGACGGTTTGATTCCGGTTGTCACTACCGATTTTGCTTCCGGCGAATTACTGATGCATGCCTATATGAATGAGGAAGCCCTGAAGAAAACAATCGAACTGGGGGAAGCCGTCTATTGGAGCCGAAGCCGTCAAGTGCTTTGGCACAAAGGAGCCACCAGTGGCCTTGTTCAAAAAGTGAAAGCACTGCTGATCGATGATGACCAGGATACCATCTGGCTCCGCGTCGATGTTCAGGGTGGCGCCAGTTGCCACGTGGGCTATCGGTCCTGCTTTTACCGTCGCGTTCCTGTAAGGGCGGAAATGAATGACAAAGGTCTTGAGTTACAATTTACAGAGACAGAAAAAGTGTTTGACCCGAAAAAGGTCTACGGAGACGCTCCAAATCCAACCAAACTGTAATCAATGTAACCCATACAGGTGAATCATGAGCCATTTCAGTCGACGCGATTTTTTAGCTGCATCATTGGCTGCGACCGGGAGTACGTTTGCTCTCGATGATTGGGTATTTGCCAATCGTGAAGAAACGACTCGCAATCCGAATCTACACATTGCCCCATTTCGTTTTGACGTTTCGCCTCCAAAAGGTCATTCACTGTGCGGCGGCTGGATTAAACCGGTTGTTGGCTACGATGATTCACTGGAATCAATCGGATATGTTCTACTAGGTGCGGGTAAACCAATCGTCGTCTGTGCCGTCGACTGGACAGGCCTGCTAAACGACGCCCACATCGCCTGGCGCAAAGCATTGGCAGAGGCAGCCGGCACAACCATCGACCGCGTGGCCGTGCAATGTGTTCATCAGCATAATGCCCCCTTTGCCTGCCTGAATGCCGAACAAATTGTGCTGGAACAAGGCGATTTACCACATATTGTCGAACTGGATTTCTTCAATACCTGTCTGGATAAAGCTCGTAAAGCAGTCGCCGCAGCAATACCCAGGGCAGAACCCGTCACACACATTGCACACAGTCAGGGTAAAATATTAAAGGTCGCCTCAAACCGTCGCATTGATCGCGACAAGAACGGTAAGATCCTACGCATGCGGGGTAGTAGTTGCAAAGATGAAAGACTACGCGGCATGACCGAAGGAACCATCGACCCCTGGCTCAAAACGATCGCCTTTTATAACAAAGATAAAAAGCTGGTTTCATCCCATTATTATTCAACGCACCCGATGAGTTATTACGGCGACGGTCGTGTCAGCAGTGACTTTACCGGCATCGCCCGAAAACAACGTCAACAGGAAGAACCCGGCTGCACTCACATTTATTTTACAGGCTGTGCCGGAAATATTTCTGCAGGAAAATACAACGACGGCTCCCATGAAATGCGTGCGATTCTCGCAAAGCGGATTTACGACGGCATGATTGCTTCAGAAAAGCAATTAAAACCAGAACCGATCGGACACGTGACGTGGAAAACACACGACATTCTCCCGCCGGTGAGAAACACGTTTCAGGAAGAGGTATTAAAGAAAACGATCTCCAATAAAGCCAACAGTGTGGTCAATCGAAATCGCCCCTCCTATATGCTTGCCTGGCTGCAGCGGGTTCAGAAAAAAATTCCGATCACATTGAGTTCATTGCAGATGAATGACATCAAAACACTACACCTGCCAGCGGAGAGCTTCATCGAATATCAACTACGCGCCCAGAGCATTCAACCCGATCAGTTTATTGCGACGGCCGCTTATGGTGATGGTGGCCCGTGGTATATTCCTGTCGCTGAAGAATATCCGACGGGTGGCTACGAAGTGAGCGTTGCCTTCTGTGACCCTGAAATAGACGCCGTTATGACGCAGGGTATGAAGTCTCTATTGGACAGTTAACCATTTTTTAGAAGTATTCTAAGTCAATCAAGAGGTCGAGTGAGTATCATGGGTATGACAATCATGCGTCGGGTCAAGTTTAATGCGGGACACCGATTATTTCGCCATGAAGGAAAATGCCAGTTTTTTCACGGTCATAATTACGTCGCTGACTTTTACGTGACCGGCCCCGAAACTGATGCCGTCGGACGAATTATTGACTTCGCACAGCTGAAATCCCTGTTGAAGGGTTGGATTGACGAAAACTGGGACCACGGATTTCTGTTGAATATCGAAGACGAGAACGGCTTGAATGCCATCCGCATGGTCGAACCCACCAAATACTTTGTGCTTCCCTACAATCCCACCGCAGAAAATATGGCAAGATACTTACTCGACGAAGTCTGCCCTGGTTTACTGGACGAACTCGGGGTCCAGGCGATCAAAGTCGTGATCTGGGAAACCGAAGAATCCTGTGCAGAAGCAACGCTGGATCAAAATGAAAAACACGATCCCACTTTGTTTGACGAGTTTCAAACCGATTCCTTTCCCACCGGACTACACTGGTAAACCCTGCGGGGAAAAAGGCCGCTTTGACTCGATCCCATGCAACCTGATATTCACTCGTCGCTATCAATCCGTATGCGAAATTTCACGCGCATAAAAAAAGGCCCTGGAAGAATCCAGGGCCTTTCGTTTTGATCGAACGTGCTCGCTTAGTCTTCAGAGATGAAAGACAGTAAGCCAATGAATCGGGCCCGTAATACAGCACGGCGAACTGCTCGCTGATATAAGGCTGAAGTACCAGTACGACGGCGAGGTAAAATGCGTCCTTCACGATCCAGGAGAGAACGCAGGGTTCTCAGATCCTTGTAATCGACATAGACGGGACGTGGAATATTTCCATCTGGACAGAACCGGCATTTGAGCTTCTTTTTTAGACGTGCTCGTTTTTTCCGTCGCTTGACAATCTCTTTTCGCGATAAACCGACTGACATTTTGTTTTCCTCTGTAAAGCGTCGTTACATGGGACACCCAAATTGGGGCGACGCTGTTTTTAAATTGCTGGCGCGGACCGAAGAACATTCTTCAGTCTCGTTCGAGTGCCAGCCTACCAGCTTGATTTCTTCATGCCGGGAATTAAACCATCTAAAGCCATATCTCGTAATGCAATACGTGAGATCTGAAACTTCCGGTAGTTACCACGGGGACGTCCTGTCAGCTGACATAAACGACGAAGACGTGTTTTGCTCGAACTACGTGGCAATTTAGCGAGGCTGGCATAATCGCCTTTGGCGATTAATTCGGCTCGTTTTGCAGCATATTTCTCTACAAGCTTTGCGTTTCTTTTTTGTTTTTCAATCTTCGACTTGGAAGCCATCTATATACCTTCTCCGAAATTCCAAAATAGGGAACGACTGTTATACTGGGTATTGCGTCACAACGTCAACTAGCCGGGCTGCTTTCAAAAGAAAATCCGTCAAATAAGCATCGAACAGAACGGAAATGGAAAGCAACACACAGGGGGCATGTGTTTTTGTACCCTACTTCTTCTCTTTTTGTGGCTTCGGACGAAAATACTTCATCGACTCCACAACCACGGTCCGTCTGGTTGCTATGCGAACCAATAGTGACAGAAAATAATTGCCCCAGCCAGAGACTGAATACTGCCTCTTTTTCTCCATCGCCTTGATGCCCGTTTTGACCACCTGGTCGACAGTCTGGAATCGGTGTTTTTTAAGCCAGCCTTCTACGCCAGCCACATCAAAGAATTCGGTCTGGGTCGTACCCGGACAAAGTGCCGACACCGTCACCCCTTTGTCGCGTGCTTCGGCCCAGAGACCTTCGCTGAAATGCAACACATAACTTTTGCTGGCTGCATAAGACGACATATAAGCCACAGGCTGGAATGCTGCTACGGAAGCGATGTTGATGATTGCACCATGACCCCGCTCCATCATTTCCGGCAAATAGAAGTAAGTCAGCTCAGTCAAAGCGCCCATGTTCAGCCGCACCATCTGCATCACACGTTCCCGATCTGTAGCAGCAATATCAGCCACCACACTGAAACCGGCGTTATTAATTAACAGCTCGACCTGCACACCACGACGCTTGACTTCATCATACAATTGCTGCGGCGCTTCCTGTTCAGAAAGATCCAGTACAATCACTTCTGTTTTAGTGCCATGACGGGTCAACAGTTCTGAAGACAGTTCTTCCAACTGCTCCTGACGACGTGCCGTCAATACCAGATGCATGCCGCGCGCTGCAAGACGGTGCGCAAATTCTAAGCCGATTCCGGATGAAGCACCCGTAATCAGAGCCCATCGGTCAGAATATTCATCTATCACAAGTGACTCTCCAGAAGTATTCTATTGGAGTCGAATAGTGTTACTTTTTCATAAGTCGAGTAAAAGCGCTACTCGTTTTTGAGATCGTAATTTAATTCCAATCCAATGAAAACCCCGTAACCACTGTTTATAAACTTACTTTGATCGATTTTTCACCCTTTTTTGATTCTGGCAGATACATCTGATCCGTCTGACGAGGGAAAAATGTCTCTAATTGAACGACTGAGCCGTAAGGAAGTCCGCAGCGTAGATCAACGAACCATTAAGGAGTTCGGGCTTCCCGGTATCGCACTCATGGAAAACGCCGGACGTTGCGTATTTGAATTGCTAATGGCACTCAATACGACCGGACCCGTCAAAATCTGTGCAGGCAAAGGCAATAATGGAGGAGATGGATTTGTCATCGCACGCCATCTGGATAACGCCGGCATTCCTGTGCAAATCTATCTACTGACCAACCCCGATCAGCTCCGGGGAGATGCCGCCATTAACTTTCAAGTTGCCGCACGTATGGGGATTCCCATCCATTGCGACCCCGATTTATCTCAACCGGATGAGTTCCGCGATTTCCTGAAAGAGGCAGACTGGATTGTAGACGCCTTGCTGGGAACCGGAGTTCAGGGAAAAATCCGTCCGCCATTCTCGATGGCCATTCAACTCATCAATGATGCTGCCGGAAAAAAACTAGCCATTGACCTCCCCTCCGGACTCGACTGCGATACAGGATTGCCTCTGGGGAATTGCATCATTGCCCGGGAGACAGCGACTTTTGTGGCAGAGAAACGAGGATTTTCTTTGCCTGAATCCAGAAAATACACGGGCACCGTGCACGTTCTGGACATTGGAGCGCCCCGACAAATTGTGATAGAACTCTTACAAAAACAGTCTCTTTGACAGTATTTTCGTGTTTCAAACAGTGATTCTGCTATTTACTCAGTAGAAAAATGATTCGATTCACTTGATCGGGGGTTCTCAAAGAGACTCTGATACTTATATATTATAGTTACTTATAAAATACCGTTTCATTGATTACATTTTTTTGGGCTTGTTGCCACTGACGGTTTATTCCTGCCATCGCCTGTTCGACAGAATAGGGATAAGGTTCGTCTGTATGGACAAAAATTTCTGGTATCTGAAGAATTGTGATTTGTTTGAACGGCTGAGCCAGGATCAAATCGCGCAAGTTGAGCAAAACTCTTCCGTGCGCCAGTTTGGACGTGGAAATCTGGTATACCTGCCAACGGAAAGCAGCGATGCTGTATTTCTGCTTCTCGCAGGACGAATCAAACTCTATCACATTACCGGCGATGGAAAACAGGCACTTCTGGCATTGATCGAACCGGGAGAGCTCTTTGGAGAATTGGCTATACTAGGCGGAGGCGAGCGCGACGAATACGCTGAAGCTATGTTGAAATCGACAATTCTCCGCATCCCCGGTAACGTAATTCAAGAGCTCATGCAGCACCATCCAGAGGTTTCATTGGGCGTGACGAAACTGATGGGATTACGACGTCAACGGGTTGAACAAAGATTGAAATCATTACTATTTCGTTCGAACCGTGATCGTTTGACCTATCTGCTGCTTGATTTAGCCGAAAAATATGGCCGCCTCACTCAGCAAGGGGTTTTGATTAACATCAAACTCTCACATCAGGAATTGGCCAGTATCATCGGCAGCACTCGTGAAACGGTTACCGTACTACTCGGCGAAATGCAGGATGAACGCAGTATCGAAATCCAGAAGCGACAAATCATTTTAAGAAAAACTCAGCATCTGGCACAGACAATTGATTTTAAACTCACTCCCGCTTTAAAGGCCAAGCCTGATCAATCAGGGGAATACATGCTGAAAGGAGCAGAAGCATAACGATTTAGGTCAATCTCCCGACACTTCAGAGCTTAAAATAAAGGGGATTTCGAATGAACTGTAAGCTATTTCACAGATAAAATAAGCGAAGAAAACGATAATAAAACACAGAGGACTTTTTCCGTAAGTAAAAAGGCATAGACCCTGCCATGCTTGGTAGGAAATTTTAACATGAACAAAAACAACCCCACCGAACACCAGGACCCTTCAGAAGCGGAATGGCAAGCTTGTGCACCAGGCGATTTAGGCCGTTTTGTATCCGTGATGAAAAAACGTAAACAGATCAGCTATCTGATCTCAGCTGCGGAAATTGCGACCGTCTGTCTGGTAGTCGGTGTCATTGGTTTTTTCGGCCTGAATCAACTCTCAAACTCTTCCACCACTCCCCAGGAAAATATCACTGAGCAGCACCAACACCGACCGGGGGGCCTGTATTGTTCAGAAGTCCTCGCGCTAGCCAAAGATTATGTCGCAAAAGTGCTGGATCAAAATACAACCCAAAAAGTCGAAGCACATTTGGCAGACTGCCCCAGTTGCCAAAAAAAGGTTGATCAACTTCAGGCAAACAGACACAATAACGCAGCCGAGCTGAAAACCGCCTTACAAAAACAGGCTGATTGGGAGTCTTATCTACTGGCGTTAAATCAATAATCGCATCGTCTCGAAAGAGCGTGAATCGCTCACGCCCTTTGATGCGGAATTCCCCGAAAGGATTTGAGGGAGTGTCCTTGGAAGAAGAAGTACCTGAAGCCAACGAAAGTCTGTCTAACGAGGATGATTTTCTAGCTGCCTTTGCGTCGAATGAACCACTCGATGAAAGTCTGGACGCCGACTTCGAACGCGCCATTGAAGCCCTCGAAGCCGTGGAGCGCGATCTCGATCTTCCCGAAATTCCGGAAGAGACCGACGAAAATTCAAACCCATCGCAGACTACTGCCAACCAGACCAGCTCTCACTCTCAGGCAAAGCGAGAAACCCGGATTCCTCCCCGGCAGATCATTGAGGCGGCGTTATTCGTAGGCGGTGCACCGTTAACAACCAAAAAACTCTGCTCTCTACTCAACGACGAGTTTTCTTCATCCTACGTTGACGACCTGCTGGATGACTTGAACCGTCAATACATTGACGAGGCACGGCCCTACGAAATCCGCATGGAAGAAGGGGGCTACCGCCTCATCCTGAGACATGATTTCGAACGCATTCGCAATCGCGTCTTTGGCTTTGGACCGAAAGAAATCAAACTCTCACAGGATGCGCTGGAAGTACTGGCACTCGTCGCCTACCACCAGCCCATCACAAAAGATCGCATCATCGAAGCCGGCAAAGAAAAAGCCGCCGGCATCTTGAGACAATTAGTAAGACGCGAACTCATCGCCATCGAACGCGAAACAGAAAAAAAAGCTGAAGTCAAATACATCACCACCCCACGCTTCCTACAGGTCTTCGGCCTGGGAAACATCGAAGAACTACCCTACAGCGAATCGCTCAGCCAGAAATAGTCTCTTCAGAATCCCAATTAACCATCAATTAATTGCTTTCAATGTTTCTAACAAAAAAGTTAGCAATGACTCAGGAAACACTGGGACGTTTCTTCAGACACAAATACAACAACCCTATTCCAATTAGAATGGTCGCCAATACTAATTTTGGAACATCCCCGGCCTGGATCAGATTAATCGGAGGCGATTTCTCTTCCAGATGAGACCCCTCGGGTGCTTCAGGGTTTGCATTCAGAATCGCTTCTGCCCAGGCCTTAGAAGCAGACCTTGTCCATTCCAAATCATCCTGGGGTGCACCGCATAACATAAAGAGCATTTTCCCTGCCGGATTCAAATCCGTCATTGTGTAGCATATCACCGCTTTTTTATTCCCGTCATCCTCTATGAGCTTGAAAGTGTATAGCGAGGAATAGGAGATGGCATGAGGAGTCTCGAAATGCTCCTTAAGTAATATAAACTGAGGAATCTGTAGTTTGATTTTTCCATCCGAGTTTTGTTCTATCTTTTCACGGATACTGTCAAATAGTTCCGGATTTGCGTCTCTCATCTGATTCATCGCATGGTGATTCTCTCGCTTCGTATTCGATTTTATTTTATCGAAATCCTGTACCCCAACGGTCTTGGATCTCGTATTTTGAGATACGTACAGGGAAATAAATTTGCGACCAGGTGAGCGTTTTCCTTCCAACACCGCGGGTACTTCATCCTGAGAGATATAATCAGCGATTAACTCAGTCCCGGAACCCAAAGCAGGCAGTTTCTGACTGAACGGAGCTTGAACAGCCATCTCTGACGTCGTTAGAACAAAACCTGCCGGAGCGGGGATCTCCAGTTCAGTCTCCCCAACCTTAATACTGTCAGCATAGAGACTCAACGGCAGACACGTCAGAACAAACAGGCTGGTAAACTTCTTTTTCATCTCGCTACCCTTACACAAAATATCTTCACGTTTGGTCGGATATCATGGCACATCAGATAGCACAGTCGCAACCAGCATTTGAAGAATACAGTGAGAAACCTACGCTCCACAGACAGCAGCTTCATTTTTACGCGCTTCAAAATAAAAATATGCTTGTCAGAAAAACAAAAGCCGCAACCAAGATCGCCACGCCGAGAATCGGTAGATAGACACGCGGTGAAATGTTTCCTGGATCATCATCGGCAACGATTTTACCACCACTGAGATTGATGAGCCATTCCGGAAGTTGGCCATAAAAGGCGTAGATCGCTCCGAGTGCCACACCCATGCCCAGCATGACCTGTGTCCAAACATCGCCAACATTACCAATAAAAGTCCAACCAAGCATCGCCAATAAGAAAATTGAAAGCAGTCCTGCAGAAATACGTTTAGATGTCATGAAACAACCATCTTGCCCTCTACGAATGCAAGCAGCCTGTATTCGATTATTTACCGTTTAACAATTGATCTTCAGCTTGTAACCCGCCCACACCGCGATACAAGCCCAGGCAATAGCCCCCGTTCCCATATAACGGTACATCGCCAGCCGACCAAGGTTCCCCCCGACATTATGCGGCATGAATATTTCTGCAACGACAACACTGGCAATGCCAGCAACAGCACACAAAGAAAATACGACCAGCAAAACCCAGTACTGCATCCGTGGTATTTGAGATTGTTTCATCATATCCTCACTTCATTACAACCAAAAAACGGCACGATTATCGATGACAATCATACGATATCGACAACCACAATGCATGTCTTTTATGACGCCGCTGACCAGATTCGAATCATCAGAGATGACCACTTTTGCCCCCTTCGTTTTACCAATGCATAAACAGAACTTGACAGCGTCTTGCCCTTCGCGAATATGCGTTTTTATGCGTCGCGCGCGGGATGCGTTTTTTGCACACTGCATTTCGCGAACACTGAAGATCTCACTACTATAAAAGTCCCTCTGTTTTGAAAATCTTCACCT
>NZ_CALEMX010000205.1 GCF_937910335.1 uncultured Gimesia sp.
AGATTCTGCTAAGGAAGAACCCTTCAATCGATACTTACCAGTGCCTGCATAGAGTTTTCCTTGAAAGACTGCTAATGAGTTCACCGCATTGCAGACATCGGGTGTTCCACAGTCGATCCATTTTTGACCGCCATCAAACCGGAACACACGACCGGCGGCCTCTTTTCCCGGCACACAGGTCCCTGCAAACAGTTGCCCGTTATAGACGGTCATGCTGTAAACCAGAATGGCATCTCCCAGGCGACCATGATCCGTCCACTGCTTATCAATTTTTCCATTATCAATACCAAACTGAAGATGACGGTCGTTAGACTGGCTGCTGGTCACCCCGGCATGATTTTTAATACTTAACTGAAACCCTTTCCGCGCCTGTGGGTCATATTTGCTGAGCACATTGCCAATCACATCTCCCAGATCAGCTCTCGTATCTACTGACACGGAAATCGTGAATTCGCCCGTTCCCAATGCTAATGATTTTTTATGAGGCACTTCAATATAAGCGGTCCGCCCATCAAAGCTCGCTGCTTGACCGGGCTTCAAGAGAACTCCACGATTGACACCGTTATTCTGAAAGGAGGATTGATCCCGGGCATCGCCCATTAATCGCCAATCGCCGATTAATGACGCTTCTTCTGCACTGACAACAGCACTGTTAATGGAAATCACGCTCCATACGCTCAATATCAGCAGGGTCTTCTGGTATCTCATGGTAATTTGCCTTCTCAACGAATACTCAGGATCAGAAAAAGTTGTAATTGTGAACAGCCTATCTTAGGAAGACTAACAAAATCGCCAGCCATAAATGAACTCATTTTCAAATCGTAACAACTCGATTAACAGTGCGTCAAGTAGCACGCAACACGTTTTCCTGCTATATTATCTCAAATCAATCTGATCGAGAATTCTCAGCGACCCAGAAAATGAATTCATATTTTGCAAAAAATGGAATAACATGACACATCCTGAATCACAATTGGATCAGAGCGATCTGGAGATGATCGACAAGCATCCCGGCATTCCCCAGGAAAGTTCTTCTCTTCTCGAAGCCGCGTATAACCAGATTCTGTTGCAGATTGTACGAGGAAGCCTCCCCAGCGGAACGGTGCTCAAGACGACAAAACTATCGGACGAACTCGGGCTGAGTAGAACCCCCATCGTACAAGCGTTACAACGATTGATTGCAGACGGAATCGTGACACAGATTCCGCAACAGCGCGCAGTTGTTGCAGAGGGAGCGGACCGTTGGCTCGTCGATATTCACGAAATGCGATTACTGCTTGAGCCACACGCAGTGCTTCAAGCAACGAACCGCTTAGACTCTGAAATGCTCGATTTGCTTTCAGAGTATGGAAAAGCGGCTGAACCAACTGAACAACCTCACTGGATACAACCGGCGCGGGCATTTGACTATTTACTGCATACCTCCATCGCACGTGCTTCTGGGAACCTGCCACTTTGCGAGTCAATTCGCAAATGCATGAGTTTCAAACGACTGACATATGAAATTTCTGAAGATGCACCTGAATTATTACAACGAGATTACGAGGAACACCTGAAGATTCTGGAAGCGCTGAAAAAAAGACAACCCGAGACCGCCTCAGCAGCGATGCTGTTTCACCTCAGAAGTTCCGTAGAATTTCGTAAGCCCGGCGGAAACATATTCTGAATCTCCTACTTCTCTTAGAAATGATTTCACAACCAGCTTGATTCATGCCATTTTCGTTCTCGCTAAGTCATAATTCTGATCTATAATAGATCCCATCTTGAGTGTTCCCGATGTATCGATCCAACCAACCGAACATTGAAGAAATTTCGTGATCTAAGATACGCAGATATGAGAATACCATTTCACACCATGCAGGTGGCGACCGATAACGAGCGGGAGCTGGGAAATTTATTTCAGAATGAATACCTCAATATTCCCCCCACAGTGAAACTGCAGATCGATCCACGTGATCTATTTGCGTGCCAATTATTTACAGAAGAGTTCGTCGTCGGCTTATTACCAGAGGTCAAACAAGAAACGCTGAGTCAGGGCTGGCAATCCCCGCGCTTTCAGATCAAGATTGAGCTGGGCATCAAATTTTTCTCAATCTGCTTTAATGGACACCGAAAGTTTTTTCAGTGGTAATAAAGCAAAACAATCAAGCTGGCGGCGTGTACTCCATTGCTTATTCTGCCGATTCATCCAGCATGAATTCCATTTTACCGCTTTTCACATCATACAGTGCGCCAACCACCAGCACCTTGCCTGCGTCAGAGAGCTTGCGAATCACTTCACTGCGCGCGAGAATTTCATGCACGCTGCGAATGACGTTTTTCCGGGCCACATCATCCATAAATGATTCCTGGTCTGCAGCATTCATCTGATGTAAGCCCTGGCAAATCTTGTGATCAACACAGGGTTCCAGTTCTTCTACAATTGAATCAAGATGGGGACAGTCCGTAGCCTGTGTAGAATCTTTACTTCCCGCCAGAAGTTCAACCGTTGATATCACCGCGCCACAATGTGTATGCCCCAGTACAAACACCAGCTTGACACCGGCAACAACAACACCATATTCGATACTGCCAAGCGACTTGTTACCAATCACATTGCCGGCGACGCGTACGCTGAAAATGTCACCAATTCCCAGATCCAGTACCAGTTCTGCCGGCACACGGGAATCTATGCAACTGAGCACCACAGCCATCGGATTCTGTTCACTCGCCGTGGCATAGACCTGACTTCCCAGATCACGCGAAAGACGGTTGCCTGTATGGAACCGACGATTCCCTTCACGCAGGATTTCCAGAATTTGCTCTGGTGTCGCACGATCTTTCAACTCTCGTGTCGAGAAATCCGCAAACAGAATCTCATCTTGTAACTGGTATCTGGTTCGGAATCCGCGCAGACTCACACTCACGCCGCGTGTCGGACCGATTTTGCTTTTATAATCACGAATCAAGCTCAGAATATCCGGATCTATGTAATCTGTGTCAGTCGCATCAATTAACATGTGCGTCCCTCGCTTTGCGGCATTAAAGAGCCGGTCCAAGGCAGCACGGTTCAGAAAACTAACCTGATTGGCCAGTTCAATGTGTAAAATATCACCTCCCAAATGTGTTTCGACAACACGACGAATAGGCTGGCGTAAACTACTATTGAGGATAAACAGAACACTGACCCCTAAGCCAATCAGGATCCCGGTCAGCAAGTCCGTAAAGACAATTGACAAGAGCGTGATCAAGAAAGGCAGGAATTGATAACGACCTTCTTGCCACATCTGGCGAAAGAGTTCTGGACTGGCAAGCTTAAATCCCGTCACTAACAGGATGGCAGCAAGTGCTGCCAAAGGAATCATATTTAAATAGACGGGCAAAAAAGCAACGCTTGTTAAGAGTAATATCCCATGAAAGATCGTCGACCGGTTGGTTTTTGCTCCTGCATGCACATTGACAGAACCACGCACGATCACCGACGTCACAGGGAGTCCACCAATGAGTCCCGAAATTACATTTCCCACACCTTGTGCAACGAGTTCTCGGCTCGGTGGCGAATCTCGTTTTTCATGATCGAGTTTGTCAACGGCTTCCAGGTTCAGCAGTGTTTCCAGTGAAGCAACAATGGCAATTGTCACCGCAGCAAAATAGATCGCTGGATTAGCCCATTGTGAGAAATCGGGAAAACGAAGATAGGAAACGAGATCGCTGGCTGAATTTGCAACCGGAATTTGTACAAGATGGCTTTTTCCAATACTCCATGGTTTCCCAAATTGTTGAAATAATATTTGCAGACCCACTCCAAATAAAACCACAACCAATGGTCCGGGTACGACCGAATTTTTCAAAAATTTAATGCGCCCCCAAAATACCAATAATAGAACCGACAACAATCCCACTACCGCAGCCCCAAAATGAATATCACCCGCGAACAGCGTTAATATTTCCGAAAAAGTGTTTTGTTCATCTGGCTGACTGAACGACATTTCCCCTTCAGGGTCAGTATCATGACCAAATACGTGGGGTATCTGTTTCAATATGAGAATCACGCCAATGGCTGCCAGCAGTCCTTTGATGACACTTGAGGGAAAAAACGCCGACAGTGACCCGGCGCGCACAATGCCCAGACCGATCTGAATCAAGCCACCAAGCATTACCGCTAGTAGAAACGCTTCAAATGACCCCAGAGTAGCGATCTGTGCGATGACGATTGCCGTTAATCCGGCAGCGGGTCCACTCACGCTGGTCTGTGAACCACTGATCGATCCAACGACAATTCCGCCTATGATTCCTGCCAGCAATCCTGAAAACAACGGCGCTCCGGAAGCCAGTGCAATACCCAGGCAAAGTGGTAATGCCACCAGAAATACAACCAGGCCGGCGGTCAAATCACGGGGAAGATAAGATAGGGAATATTTTGAAATCGATTCGTCATCCATCTTTGTTTCCTCAGAATCGAAATATTAATTATTGTTGGCGGACTAAGATCAGATTCTGCGAGTACAACTGTATGAATGTCAGTGGACGGGGTAGGTCAAAAACTGCTGAATTACCGGGGATGTAGAAACCTTATCACCCCTCTCTGTAATTCAATCCACCGAACGGGCGTTCTTTTTTATTATAGACTCTGTTCTCTGATTCCAAATGGCAATTGCAACATTCTCAGAATTTCCTGGATCTCACTAATTTTACCACTTTAAAAAAAAATCACTCGACTATAAATGATTAAAACCAGTTTTTTATAAGCCTTCTGGAATTTGCTAATAAACCATAATGCAGAAAAAGAGTGATTCATGCATAACCAACAGTCTATTCGGGCCGCTTGTTTTATCCTCATGACCGGATTGGTTCCCCTACTCTCCTGGGGAACTGAGCCGGTCAATCAGGACTGGTCACAGTGGAGAGGCCCCAGTCGAGATGGTTCGATTACTGGAGTTCAACTACCCGATAGTCTCTCTCAAAAAAATTTAAAAAAAGTCTGGCAGGTGAAACTGGGACCCAGTTATTCCGGTCCGATTGTGAATGCAGACCGAATTTTTGTGACCGAAACCCAGGACAAGAAAAAAGAAGTCGTGCGCGCATTAGATCGCAAAACGGGTCAAGAACTGTGGAAACAAGACTGGCAGGGCGCAATGGCCGTCCCGTTTTTTGCCAAAGCCAACGGAGACTGGATTCGTGCCACACCCGCTTTTGATGGCGAACGGCTCTATGTCGCTGGAATTCGTGACGTACTGGTTTGTCTCGATGCCGAATCGGGAGAAGAACTCTGGCGGGTGGACTTCGTTAAAAAGATGGGTACCAAGCTGCCTTCGTTCGGGTTCGCTTCCTCACCACTGGTCGTCGACGATTCTGTTTATGTACAGGCAGGAGGCGGTTTGTGCAAAGTTGATAAAATGACCGGCGAGATCAAATGGCGCACATTGGATGATGGAGGTGGTATGTTCGGCAGCGCTTTCTCCTCTCCGTACTATGCGGAAATAGATGGTGTGCCTCAACTTATCGTACAAACACGCACCAAACTGGCGGGTGTCAATCCTGAAGATGGAAAGGTCCTTTGGGAACGAAAAATACCAGCCTTTCGCGGTATGAATATTCTGACTCCCACTGTTTATCAAAATTCGATCTTTACCAGTAGTTACGGAGGCGGATCATTTCTCTTCAATGCGAAAAAGAATGAATCGGGATGGAATCTGGATGAAACCTGGAACAATAAAACCCAGGCCTATATGTCATCTCCCAATATCATTAATGGGCACGCCTACCTGCACTTGAGAAATCAAAGATTTACATGCATCGATCTGGCAACCGGTAAGGCACGCTGGACTACCACCCCCTATGGAAAGTACTGGAGTACGGTCACGGATGGCAAAAAAATACTGGCACTGGATCAGAAAGGGGAGCTGTTGTTAATTAACGCGAACCCCGAAAAGTTTGAGCTGCTCGACAGTCGCAAAGTAGCGGAGGACTCCTGGGCTCACATTGCAGTCAGTGGCAATGAGATCTTCGTGCGTGCGTTGAATGACTTAGCCGTCTATCGCTGGGAATAAACTGATTGCAAAGTACAATCTGAATCTATGAGCGTTCCTGAAATCAGAATTCGACAGCTTAACCAATGCCCAATACAGATTGAAGGCGATTATGTATTGTATTGGATGATCGCCAATCGTCGCTCGCGATCCAATTTTAGTTTGGAACGCGCGATAGAATTGTCTAAAGAATTCAATAAACCACTTCTGATTCTGGAAGCGCTCCGTTGTGGTTATGAATGGGCCAGCGACCGTCTGCATCGGTTTGTATTACAGGGAATGCGTGACAATCAGGAACGTTTTCAGGAATCGTCGGCTACCTACTACTGCTATGTGGAACCGGCACCCGGCCATGGCGCAGGCCTGCTGGAGGCGCTGGCAGCGAAAGCATCTGTCATTGTCACCGATGATTTCCCCTGCTTCTTCATTCCGCGGATGCTACAGTCAGTGGCTTCACGCTTGCCAGTCCGATTGGAAGCCATCGATTCCAACGGTGTACTGCCGATGCGAGCTGCTTCACAGATATATCCGACCGCGTATGCGTTTCGTCGATTTCTACACAAGGAATTGCCACCTCACTTACTTCAGATTCCAAAGGTCAATCCACTGGCTCGCGTCAAACTGCCCTATCTGAATGGACTACCGCCAGACATCCGAGAACGCTGGCCAATGGCATCGCCCCGGACATTGCAGGCAACCCCCGAGGTACTTGCAGAACTGCCAATCGACCATTCCGTACAACCGGCTGAATTTGCGGGAGGGATGAATGCAGCCCGGCGTGCGTTGAAACAGTTTCTTAATCAACGCTTTGATCGCTACGTGGAAGAGCGTAACTTACCCGAGCAGGAAGTAACCAGCGGACTCTCGCCTTATCTGCATTTTGGTCATATCTCGGCTCACGAGGTATTTCATCACATTACGAACCGCGAAGTATGGGCGGTTGAGAAAGTTTTCGATCAGAAAGCAACCGGAAAACGGGCCGACTGGTGGGGCATGAGCGAAACTGCCGAAGCCTATCTCGATCAACTGATCACATGGCGTGAACTGGGTTATAACATGTGTTGGCAGCGGACGGACTACGATCAGTATGAATCACTTCCCGACTGGGCCAAAACCACACTGGCAGATCATGCACGCGATTTACGAGACTACTGCTACTCTCTCGAAGATTTCGAACAGGCACAGACACACGACCCGCTCTGGAATGCCGCCCAGAGACAACTCGTAACCGAAGGTCGCATGCATAACTACATGCGGATGCTGTGGGGCAAAAAAATTCTGCACTGGTCCGAATCACCGCAAGCAGCCTTGCAGACTATGATTCACCTCAATAACAAATACGCGGTCGACGGGCGCAATCCCAATTCTTACAGCGGCATCTTCTGGTGCCTGGGCCGTTATGATCGCCCCTGGGGACCGGAACGCCCCATCTTCGGGAAAATCCGGTACATGACCAGTGAAAACACCGCCAGAAAGTTCCGCGTCAAAAGTTATCTCGAACGGTATGGAACGGAAAAACAGCAACGGGCACTATTCGATTGATGTTTGGCAAGCTCTCACTAAACTGTCTCTTAGAATTCGATAGATTGTTTCTTGTGATCATACTTGCGAAATTGAAATAAAATCGGAGTCCGAATTTGTCTAAAAACCTCTTTCAGGGAACCGTCCCTTATTACACGCGCTACCGACTCCCCTATCCGGAACCGCTGCTGGCAGAAATTCGCGAGCAGGCAAATGTCTCAGGTCAGGGACGACTGCTGGACTTGGGTTGTGGCACCGGTAAACTTGCGCTGCCGCTGTCTTCCTTTTTTCAGCAAATCGTTGCGTTGGATATCGATTCTGAAATGTTAGCCGCAGCGAAACAGAAAGCGGGAGTTCTGGACGTCCAAAACATCATATGGCTCAACGAGCGTGCCGAACAGTTTACATCAGCGAGCAATTCCTTTGAGTTACTCACCATCGGTGCCGCCTTCCATTGGATGGATCGTAAATCGATTGCGAAAAATGCCCGTGAATGGTTACTGCCGGGACAACCAATGGTTGTTTTGGGTTATACCAGCATCTGGTCGGGAACCGCCGACTGGCATGCTCTAGTCCGAAACGTCTTACAAAAATGGTTGGGTGCAAAACGCCGTGCCGGCTCGGGAGAATATGATGAAGCCCTCGATCCTCACGAATTGGTTCTGATCAATGCAGGTTATACTCTCGACGAAATCGAATACCAGCACTCCCACACTTGGACGCTCGATGAACTAATCGGCAATCTCTATTCCACATCCTTCGCTTCTCCCGCAGTACTGGGAGACGACAAAAATGGTTTTGAAGCCGACCTGCGCGAAACATTACTCGACTATCAGAACAGTGGAACATATCAAGAAGAGATGACGTTCTACTCACTCCTCGCATACCCGAATTAGAATCAACGATAATTTGTGAAGTCGGGAACTGTCTTTACAAGAGACATACTATCTACAAGAACCGAGAAATAGTCAAAATCACATTCTGTGAGTACGGAGCCAATTTGTAATCGTTTTTTGTTGTTGTTTTGTAAACGGAGGGGGAGACCCGGGGATCGATGATATTCCCCCCCAGACAGATGCCTCTTCTTTGTCAGGAATTCGATTGAAAAATGGTTGAGGAACACCAGCCCAATCTCCTGTTTCACTCACATTCTGAACGCCGAAACCAAATTGTTTAGAGCCAGTAAACATTAATCCCTTCATTAAAACAGCTTGGGCGTATGGTACAGTGCCCCCCGAAGGCATCTTCCGCAATTTCCCCCACTGTTTATTCCATTCTCCCATGAAAAGCCAAATTCTCTGATAACGGTCTATCGATACGAACCAGTCTCTTTCTGATTCAAAAGTATGGAATTTGTCTTTAACCATCAATGGAATAACATAGAACCGAGTCGTTCGCCAATGAACTGTCACTTCCACATTTCCAGATTCAGTTTTATTTATCTCTAATTTATGACCACCGGATGGAAATCGATAAGTTCCGAACTGATCAATCACTTGCCCTGCTTTGAGTCTCGGTCGACTTAGTAGAATGATAACTACAATAAAAACCAGTAAGAGAATAGCAACAAGCCAGAAGTACGGAACACGTGGACTTATATAGGGCCGCATTTTGGCAATGAAACTTCTACTAACCTCCCGCATCTCTGAACCTCAATTTGGCTCGTAGTCTAAGTTGAATTCTCTGCACTTCCCCGGAATAGCATCAATGAGATGCTGTTACGTCTGACACTCGCATCATTTTAATCATTCATATGTTAAAAAAAGGAGTAAGTGAGAATGCACATTCAAACCAAGGGTAGCAATAGATGAGAACAGCCCACATCAGAAACCAGGGTAACCGTACCAGACAACTTCTACTTACAAACTTGTAACTAAGTCATTTACTAAAAAAGCTCTCCCTTATCTTGGAGAGAATTTCAGAACGAATCCTTGGTGGAACGATCATAAACGAATGCCCCACCCATGAGTAGTTTATTAGTGTGCAAATAATGGAACAGTGGATGTTGTATTGGAGAGTTAGTATGCCACATCAATACTGGCCTGCGTCCCTTAGTCGGTCGCTTTCCCTGCTTAAATGTTTGCATCACGTCTGTGGTGAAGGGAACGGTTATGCTCGGAAATATCTGTTGCTGATAGTGAACTTTGATTTTCCCGCTACCTTTTTGAAAAATCACCTGGGCCTGTTCTTCTTTAGCCTGCTCGATTTGATTAGTTTGCACTAAAGGTTGCAATAGCAGACTCCCTTTTGTTTGATCCAACTGATCCACTTCGTAAACAGTTTCGAAACAGGTGGTCTGGTCATCATCTGCGAACACTTGGGAGAAAAAACTGCTGCTGCAGACGAATACCAATAATAGTCTATTCATTTTCGGTCTCCTGAATTCAGAGAGCAAGCCAGATAAATCAATCATGCGTTTACTGCACAAGTATAAGCAGAATCGCACAAGCATGTCGAGACCATTTGTTCATCACACGCTGTAACTTAGAAAATAGGCCAAATACCAGGAGTGGCAAGTTCAACAACGTGATTATCGGGGTCTCGGAAGTAAAGACTTTCGCCGCCGCGAGGCCAACTGACTCTGCTTTCAATTTCCACGCCATCAGCGACCAGACGTGCTTCCCATTCCTGCAAATCATCGCGGTCAATTGCAAACGCAAAATGAACAGGGCCGGCGCCGTCATGGGGAGGAATGGTTCCCCCTTCCAGATGGGCAGCTGTGTGACTGGCACCACGCTTAAAGATCAGAAAGACGCTACGGTCACCTGCATTCAACGCGCAAAATCGTCGATCTTCTGCCATGACTTCGAATCCGAACAATCGCCGATAGAAGTCAACTGCCAGCTGTAAATCATCTACATA
>NZ_CALEMX010000206.1 GCF_937910335.1 uncultured Gimesia sp.
GATCATCTTCAGCGACGGTTTGAGAGGTGGTACCGAATTTGGTTTCAAAGGCATCACGGACCGGTTTTTCCCATAACAGAAAATGAGGGCCGCGCACAAAACAGAGGTTAATTCCATCAGCGTCTATCTTGCGGCAACTTTCATCGATTTGATCGAGAATGATCTGCTGCAGTTTCGGGAACGCCAGACTTCCTTTTTGCAGAACTTGACCATCTCTGGTTACCTGCCGCAATTCAGGGTGCTTCTGGATAAAATTGTGATTGGAGACATCAGAGAGTCCATAGCCACCCAAAAAACCGATCCGATACATCAAATCAAATTTCATTCCCAGTCGATGTGTAAACGCGGCAAGTTTTTGTTGCAACACGATTCCCTCAGCGTCACACTTTTGGAAAAAGTCCAGCATTTGGCGTCGTCCACGCTGGTACGGATTTCCATAGACTTTTGACTCTGGTTCAGATTTTGCTTCTTCCCCTAGATAGTTGAGATCCGGATGCCTGGTGGAAAAACCGGTTTTGTCACCGTAAGTCACCGCCCATAAGACTTTTTTCGTATCAGAGTCCCGTAACTTCTCGATCCACTCCAAATGATGTGCAACCGTGGAGCAATCACTGTAATGATAGATGGAACTGCCATCGAAGGTCGCCACCAGATTTTTGCGATCTTTATTATGACGTCGCGCCTGTTCCGCTTTCACTTCTTGCGGAGTCATGACAATCAATTTCACATAAGCGATATAAGCACTCCGTGACTGTAAACCATTCGATTTCCCAAATGCGATATAATTTTCGCCACTCAAGTCAGCATCATACAAATAAACTTCTTCGATAAATGTCGACGATTGATTATCGGGGCTTTTGCCTGGATGAATTTGCTGTGATACCGGACGACTGGAAAGTCTGGATTTGATAATCGATTGGCCATCGTACGTGAACTGAGGATTCCAGATCCCGAGATAAATTTTGAACCAGCCCTTTTGATTAACGGGCAGACGCACTTCGGGTGCTTGAATTTTGGAAAGTGCTCCCAGCATCGTCCCGCTGAGATGTTCCGTTTTAAAGGGAATCAAATGCCATTTTCCTGGCTCAGACTTCCGGGATAAAAACCTTGTCGGCTGGCATTGAGTCATGTCAGAGAGATAGATTGGTTTGGCTTCTTCCTGCCCTTCATCAGCCACACAAACGGCATATGCAAGCAAGGACCAGCATCCCACCAGGACGTGGCAGACCATTTTGATTTTCACGAAGCTCTCCTTTGTCACCAGTCAGTTTCACAGTGAATTTAGCAGTTAAGAGACTATAGTAAGTAGAGATACATTCTTCATAAATGATCCCAAGCCGTATTACAATCGCAAAATCGTGAACAATTCCCCTCAAACTATATGAGGTATGATTCCTTATTTTCCCCGGAACTGGAACGAATAGAGGTCGGCGTCGTGGAGGACGAACCGCAGGCGGACGGTCTGGTCGTTGAGCGATGTGAGGTCAGAGCTTGATTTCCATTTGACTTGGCGGTCGAGTGTGTCGCCGAAGAGTTCTTCACACTCTTCAAGTGCGAACCCGGGTAACGGCTTGCCCTGGGCGTCCTGAAGTTCGACGCGCACGCTGCCCGCTGCGGAAGTCGCGAAGTTTAACCAGAGCCCCTGTCCGCTAAAGCGGATTGGTTTCGTGATGAGTTCGCCGCCGCTCATGGGCGCCTGCACCGAGACAAAACCGTCGAGTCGCAGGGTGTAGCGTCTTAAGAGATCGCTGGTGTTGGTCCAGTAGCTCTCGACTGCAAAAAGTGAGAGTTCATCGGGGGCACCTTCAAGAGTTCCCTTTGTTTGAATCGGAGACCAGCCGATGAATTGATGTCCGTAGTTCCAGGTTCCTTCGCGTTCGATGCCGGGGCGTAGGAATCCTTCATTCCAGCGTTTGAATTTCACACCATCGCGACTTGCCATCAACAGACCTTCTGTGATCGCACGCCCGTAGCGTTCGCTGGATTTGGCACGCCAGAGACGGTTTTGGAATTCGGGTAGTGCTTGCAGTGATTCCGACCAGAGGGCCGTGCGTTCTGGTCCGGCGCTGGCACGCGCTTCATGGCCGGGGCTGTCCTTGTGACCCCGCTCGACATAACGGCTTGGAAAACCAATCAACAAATGCGGGGCGCGAGAATAGGGCTTGACCTGACTCGTATAGAGTTGCTCCGAAGGGGAATCAACATAGCTCAGGTTTTTCTGGTTTTCCCAGTGCAGGAAGTCTTTGGAAGTTGCCGTCCGAATGGCCCGATCCCCTTTTGGATCCCAAACTTTTTTATCACTGTGACCATCCTTAGTGAAGTAGCGCCAATAGGCGCGGTAGAGTCCTTGTTCTGCATCCCAGAAGGCGAGATTTTGAGAGTCAAACGCGCCGTCATTCAGGATGGATTTGTCGCTCATCGGCGTCCAATGGAATCCATCGGGCGACTTGAACGCGAGTAATCCACGGCGGCGGTCTTCCGGCAATCGATTTGCAGGCAGCAGCGCCTTATACAGGGCGTCGGGCGAGACGTTGGGGTTTTCGTCTTTGAAGACCGCGGGCTCGCCTGGCTCGGACATCGCATCGCCGACCTTTTGTTTGACCATCACGATATTATTTTCTTTGCTCCCCTGAAATTCATGCAGTCCCAATATTGGTTTTTTCCAGTGGATGCCGTCGTCGCTCTCTGCATAACAGCAATAGAGACCATGTGTGCCGGCATCCACTCCGTTGGGAGAAACGCTGAGATGTCCGGCTGCATAGTACATGCGGTAGCGGTCGCCGTCCTTGAAAATACTGTGATAGACACAGCCGCTCCCTTCCCAGGGTGCGTCGTGTTCGAGAACCACTTTTTGCGGGACGGGATGATGCAATCGTAACATCGCTTTCCCAACAAAGCGGTCGACCAGTGTTTCCTCGACGAATAATTCTCGCTGCGATCCGATGTTGATGACTGTCCCCTCTGGCTGCTGGTTGGCTGTCGCTTTTTCGTCGTCTGTATCCGCGACGAGCAACGTGATTAAGATGACCACCAAAACGGTAAAGCTGCGAATCATAGGGATGCCTCACGATGGAAAACAAGGAATGAATAACAGTGAGTTCGTTTGTAACATCGATGATTCGGAATGTCTACTGACGCGGAGGTGAGGAGATTAGATCGTTAAGAGGAATGGTGGCCGTGGCTGTGGGTTGCGCTGTGAAATCATAAAGTGATGTCTATTCCGGTTTCGATTTTTTTTGGTTTCCGGACACTTTATTTGTCACACATGCTCTGTTCAGATATCTTTTTTATTGAGATTCTTACGGCCAATCCAATATATCAGCGCTATCATTCCTGAGAACATAACTATGATAAGAACACATAACCAAGGTTCGTTTTCCCACGCCCAATGCATAAATGCTTGATTGTCATTCTTAGAGTCGAAATTGTTATCCTTGGAGTCGAAGTAGATATAAACATAAAGTAGAAAAACCAGCACCCAAAAAATGTATTTATTCTTAAATATTTTCATTAGCGGACTCATTGAATGTAATTTTTCCAATACTCAAAGATCATCACTTGAGTATAGCAGATACCAGGCGTCGTACCAAAGTTGTATTCGATAATGATTAGTGAATGTCCAAGAAATGGTCATTACCCAAACATAAATTTTGGAAGAGATACTATTGTGTGAAACTGCTTGTTGACTGTCTGTTTCAGTTTGGTACGATTTTTCGTATCTTGCAGACGATGAAGCGAGTCGGGCATTCGATGTGTATTCGTGCTGCGTAGGAATCAATGAGGCAACTTCATGTTGGAATCCCGAAACAATACGGAAAACGATCTGGAAACGGTCGAACTGAAGGCGTTTGTGCCGTCTTTAGATTTCGATCTCTCGAAGCGCTTTTATCAGGACCTCGGCTTCCGTATTCCGTGGTCCTCTGACGAATTGGCTTACGTTTCTCACGGAAACTGCACTTTTCTGCTCCAACGTTTTTACGAGAAACAGCTGGCTGAAAACTTGATGATGCATCTCTCCGTCAAGAATGTGGATGCCTGGTGGTCTCATTTACAGAATCAAAATATCGCCGAAAAGTACGACGTTAAAATCACAGATCCTGAACAGAGGCCGTGGAACATGCGGGACTTCGTCCTGATCGATCCCTCGGGAGTCATGTGGCGTATTTCAGAAAACACGGAGTGAGCTCACTTTTAACATTGCGAAGCATAAGGGGTCAGGAGTCGTTTTTTCTGAACCTGACCTTTTATTTTGTCCTTAGATGAGGTCGAAAGACTGTGCCATAGCGCGGCGGTGATGGCTTTGTATGGAGTCTGGCAGAATAAACAGGCCGATATGGTTGGGATGACGACGCTCTTGGTGAGTGTCCAAACTGTAACGGATCGGGACTCGCTAAGGATTGCTGGTACTGGTAATGTCCGGGAAACGGCGATTTACCGGTCATTATTTTAAAGAGTGCCTATTAAAACCGGTAATTTAACGGAATCCCTGAATTGTTTTGAATTCGTGGAATATCAAACAGCAAAAGTCAGTCGATCCGACGAACTACAAGTGTTGAATATTTATGCTAATACGGGTTGGCTGGTTTTATTGACCTTACGGGGCTTCCCGTCCTCCTCAGGCATCAGAGTTTCGATACTCACTTTCGCCCAACTCACTGCTTCGTGGCAGAAATACCGGATCAGCGCCTGATCCAGCGAGGGATAATAAACGCCATCCCAATCTCCGTGTTCATAGGCTATCGCACAGCGTAAGGCTTCACCGATAGCCCCTTCCTGGTAAAGGATGGCATTTTTGATATCTTCGGAGAGAGGTAATCCGGTCAAAATGTCATCCATCTTGCGGTCAAAGAACACATCGAGTGTGGACAACAATCCGACCATGAAGAATGCCTCTTTATCTTTGCGGCCAGCAGCCTCGGCAATCTGCTCGCAAAGTCGGGCTCGGACCAGCGAAGTATCGACGAGGCAGACTGGTTTATTGTCTATACCCGTCATTATGATCAAAGTCACCATTGATTTGAGACGATTCAGCCCTAAGAGAACCAGGGCTTGTTGTAATGATTGAACGGGCCTGGTAAGGCCGATTGCAGAGGAGTTGATGTAATGCAACAACTTATAACTCAATCCGGCATCTTGGGAAAGTAATGTAGAGACCTGTTTGATGTCGACCGACGGATCTTGAAGGTTGGCCATGATACGCAACAGACTCATTTGCGAATCAGGAACTGAGGCTTGCTTGATGATCCGAGGTTTGGAGAGAAAATATCCTTGAAAAAGGTCAAACCCGAGTTCTTTGCAAAATTCAAAGTCTTCATAGGTTTCGACTTTTTCGGCGATGAGTTGAATCTGAATTGGAAAATCGCATAGTTTTTTTACGTGTTCACGAACCTCTTGTTTTTCGAGGGCCGGATACTCGACTTTAATAATGTTTGCAAATTCAATCAGAGGCAAGTTTTTATCGGTTAAAACAAAGTCATCCAAGGCAATCATGAATCCTTGATCGGATAATTTGCGCAAGGCATTAAAGAGTTCTGTATCCGGTTCGATATCTTCCAGAACTTCGATCACGATTTGATCTTTTTCAAAGGGAAGTGGAAGATCGCCCGTCAGAAAGCTTCTGGTAAAGTTCACAAATGCCAGTTTACTTCCCACCAGATTAGGCAAACCTATTTCGATCAGTGAATTCAACAGAACTTGAGAAGTGGCCTGGTCACCATTAATGACATTGGCCTGATTCTGTTCACTATTTCGAAAAAGCAGCTCGTAAGCAAAAATATTGAGATCACCATCAAAGATGGGCTGTCTGGCTACAAAAAGTTCATTCATCTTTTTAATTCCTATGAGAATATGACCATGCCTGCTTAGAAGGGAGTGGCATTAAGTACGATGAAGCTTACTTCTAATTCAGACTTGTGAGTCTTAAAAATGAAAGGTTCTATCGGTTTAAGTGGTAAACCTCCATAAAAAAAGAGACCATCCTGAGAAAACCAATCTTTATTTACAATGGAGTTATTGATTATTCAAATCG
>NZ_CALEMX010000207.1 GCF_937910335.1 uncultured Gimesia sp.
AATTTCCGGGCTTAATGGCGATACCGCTAGATTTCATTTCCGGACACCCTGCTAGTCGCAGGTCTTCGCAGGCCATGCCGTTTTCGTCGATCCAGGCTGACTTCCAGGTTTTGCCGGAAGAATCAGTGGACCAATAAATTTTGACACCCACTTTCTGATCTTTATTGGGAGTACGCCAACCCGCGACGATTTCCTGGAACCCGTTTCCGAATAGATTTGCGGTCGCAATGGCATGGCCGGCTTTGATATTGTCATCGAGAACTTTTCGGCTCAGAATTGAGGTTCGCTGCGATAGTAAATCCGGTTTGTGGTGATCCGCCTGATATAAAACCAGCTTGTCGCCGTGCAGGGGTTCAATGGTTGCGATGAATCGTGCGGTGGGATCCAGGCGTCCCATGCGAATTTCTCCACTTCCTTCAATCAGAGGAAGGGATTCTGTTTTCCATTGTCCCTTGTCGTAGGAAAGCAGCATGGCCCCTTCACGGCCCGCGTATAGAATTTCTTCGGCTTCTGTGTTTGGATTCCATTGCGCTGGATCGAGATTGTGCGTTACATGCAGCGTGTCGTCGATTACGGTTTGCTTCCATTTCTCTTGCGGATTATTCGGTTTTTCATAGGCGATCAGTTTTACTCCGGCGCCTTCCCCTTTCTTATTACCCTTGCCATGTAGCGGAGAGACGACAAGTGCAAAACGATTTTTCGCCAGTTTGACCCAACGCATGCGATGGATGACTGGTTGGTTCGGGAGTTGGATTGCTTTCCAGAGTTGCCTGCGATCGGCGGGAGGAACCAGATAAAAGACGGCACCGGAATTCAGGGTATCGCCGGGATTCCATTGTCCGCCGACCGCGATTTCCACTTTTCCATCGCCGTTAATATCGCGGGCTGCTATGCAGACGTTATCTCTTTCGGTCAAATTTTCGGCGATGACATGTTTTTTCCAACTGGGATTCTGATACCAGACGAATTCTTTTTTGTCTGCCAGGATGACATCCGGTTTTCCATCGCCGTCCACATCACCGATGGCCGTACCGTAGCCGATTTCGACGGTGTCATCGATTGTTTGCGCTTTGAAAACTGGTTTGTGTTCCGCGGCAAAACAAACCGTCGTAGAACAGAGGCAGGTCAGGAATAGAAAACGTATCATCGGGTGGACCTTATGTCGGCAGGAGGGAAACGGTCGATCGATCTTGTCATTATTAGAATTGGAGCCGATCAGACGCGGGAATGCAAGGATTTCATGGATTGAACGTACGAAAGCAAATCAATCAGAGGGTACGCGTAAACTCGAAAGAGTGAATGCGATGAGTATTCTCAGCCAAACAGTTTTTTAACGGGCGAGCCGCCATTGTTGATTGGCACTGGTCGATTGAGAGAATCGGGCAGCATCAGACCCGGGTCGATGCCCATTGCCCAGTAAATCGTGGCTGCCAGATCTTCAGGGCTTACAGGGTGCTCAACTGGTTTCGAAGCGTGACGGTCGGAGCGTCCATAAGTGGTGCCCCCCTGCACTCCTGCACCGGCAATCAATGCCGGGAAGAGTTGGCTCCAATGGCCACGACCCCATGTGCTGTTTGGTTTGGGGGTACGTCCCATTTCTCCCATTGCGATGACGAGTGTTTCATCGAGGAGTCCCCGCTGATCCAGGTCTGATAATAAAGCGGCACAGCCCTGGTCGAACGTGGGTAGCAGGTGATGTTGTACATCATCACTGTTTCGGTGTGAGTCCCAACTGTAACCGTCTACGCAATCATAGTGCACGGTGACAAATTTGACTCCGGTTTCGACGAGTCTGCGTGCCATCAGGCAGGATTGGCCAAACAAATGGCGTCCGTATTGATCTCGAAGCTGATCTGGTTCTTTTTTGATATCGAGTGCATTACGGGTATTGTCTGATGTCAACAGTGCTAAAGCACGTTGACGAAATTGATCAAAGATCTCTGAATCTGCTTTCTCAAAATTCCGTTTCATACTGTCAAAGTGTTTCAGCAGTGAAATGCGGCGTCGGATTGTTTTGAGTGGGACTTCTGGTGCCAGTCCTTCGATTTGAAAGTCTAATTCTTCATCGGTACAGTTACGCCAATAAGGATTATCGTTTGAGTCCCGTTGATCAACGGTTGTTGTGAGTGGGTTAAATTCTTGACCCAGCCAGCCCGCATATTCACCGGGACGCATATAACGGCCCCCGGCCTGCAGTCGCCCGAGGCGATTGGGGACCACCGAATAGTTCGGCAGATCGCGTTCTAAACCGCCGGGCGCATGTTGTGTCAGATATTCGACGACCGAGCCCATCGATGGCCAGTCTTTGGGTGTTGCATCGAATCCACCGCCAATGGGAAGATGCCAGCGATTTCCGGTTTGAATATAATGGCCGCCACCACTGTGGTCGTTAAATGAATGCGTCATGCTGCGTATGACTGAAAATTTGTCGGAGACATTTGCTAAATGTGGGAGGTGTTCGCTGATGAGCAGCCCGGGGGTGCGGCAGTCTATTGATTGAAAGGGGCCGCGAATTTCACTGGGAGCCTCTGGTTTGAGATCGAACGTTTCGAGCTGGCTTGGTCCGCCAAACAGAAATAGAAAGATGACCGATTTGGCACGTCCGCCCTGGAAGGGATCAGTCAGCTGTTGTTGTTCTGCCTGCATGACTTTGGGCAGGGTTAATCCAAGTAGACCCGCGCCTCCGGTTGTGAGCAGTTCCCTTCGCGAGATTCCGGCGCCCGTTCGGCGTGGATGATTCAGAATCGAAAACATGGGAAAGTCCTTTCGCTGGCTTCAGTCTGGCACGTTTTTAACGTTCTCTGCAGCTCATTTAGAATGTCAGGTGGGGGATGCGTACATTCAGCCGCCTATTCTAGCAATTGATCGGTTCTCTGTCTCTATGATATGTAGTTTTTTTTATATGTTTTCAAAGGAGTCTAAAAAAGAGCCATGCGCGGTGGGTTTTGCTGAAAAGATTGGTTACAGTTGATGCAGGCTCTCTTTGAATTTGAGGGAGTGGCTCCATGCACGATTTATTTTCATCTTTGAACTTCAGGAGACTTAACGAATGTGTTGTATACGAAATCAGGCGGTATTGCTTTGTTTGGTCACGTTGAGTTTCAGTTTCCTGTGTGGAACCTCTTCAACGCAAGCGGAAGACTGGGCTCAGTTCCGCGGCCCGAATTGCTCGGGGGTTTCGACTGCTAAGAACAAGTTGCCCGCTGAATTCACCGATCAGAAAAATGTAATCTGGTCTGCCAAACTGGGTGATGGCATTGGCTGTCCGGTAGTGGCTGCCGGGCGTGTGTTTACATCCGGCATGGTGGGCAAAGACAAGGTTGCCCTGTATGCGTATGACGCGAAGACGGGAACGAAATTGTGGGAACGAATCTGGAAGACCGGGGAATTGTTGGAGATTCATGGCACAAACAGCTTCGCTGCGACGACACCAGCGGCGGATGACGAACGGGTTTATTTTTACTTCAGTACGCTGGGTATGCTGGCCGTCGATGCGGAAACCGGAGCCGACGTATGGGAGAAGAAACTTCCTGTCCCTTATTTTGTATTCAAGTGGGGCGCGGGTATGTCTCCCACACTTTATAAAGATCTCGTGTTGTTCTGTCAGGACGATGACCTGGCGCCTGCCTTTTATGCATTCAATAAAAAGACAGGAAAAATTGTCTGGAAAGATGACCGTAGCGATCAAGCGGTGAACTATTCGCATCCCGTGATTTGCGAGACTGATCAAGGTGATGAGATTGTTGTTGCGGGAACCGGTACATTGATCGGCTATGATCCTAAAACAGGCAAACGGCTCTGGAGCGCCCGTACGCTGTTACGCAATATTAAAACTACCCCCGTGAGTCGCGATGGCATTATTTATGTGGCTTTGCAGAGTGGAGGCATCGCCAATCAGTGGCTGGCATCCATCGACCGCTGGGAAACGGGCAACAGTGATGGCAAGGTGACCAAAAAAGAAATTCAAGCATTTGTCGGCAAGGTGAAAGTACCCGAAGCCTTTTACAAAAAAACCTTTGATCGCGGCGACTTGAATAAAGATGGATTTCTGGAAGGTAAAGAACTGGACATTGCATTTTTGCCACCCGGTAACGAAGCGGGCGCGAAGTTCGGTGAAGAACCAGCGCAGCAGTTTATTATGGCTGTTAAAGGGGGAGGCCGTGGCGATGTAACTAAGACACACTTACTTTGGAAACATCCTACCAAACATACCGACCATATCGTCTCACCACTGGTCACCGAAGATCGGATGTTGCTCGTTAAAGGGGGCGGAATTTCTACCTGCTTTGAAGTCGGGAAAGGCAAAAAACTCTGGGGCCCCAAACGGATTCAAAACGAAAGTGAATACTTCGCCTCTCCCATCTATGGCGATGGAAAAATTTATGTCGCCGGCGAGAACGGTAAGATCGTTGTGCTGGAAGATGGGCCTGAGCAGAAAATTCTCGCGAAGAATGATATGGGTGATTCCATTCTGGGAACTCCCGCGATTGCCGACGGTCGAATTTTCGTTCGAACGCGTAGCAAGTTAATCTGTGTGGGCGAGAAGTAGTGACCGGACCGGAGAAATTGAAGGCGAAAACAGAAAACAGAGGCTCTCTGTTTTTCTGTTTTCCCTTCGTCAAAGTTATTGTGATCATGTTGGTTCTTGGCATGAAATCAGTGATGTCTGCCGAAGGCAATGCGCCGAAGCCCGTGCTGGTGCATTATATGCCCTGGTACGCGTCCAAGCCTGTCAGTGATGTTTGGGGCTGGCATTGGACGATGGGCCATTTCGATCCGGCGCAGGTCGGGAGTGATGGTCAGCGTGCAGTGGCATCACACGATTATCCGCTGATTGGTCTTTACGATTCCAATGATCCCGATGTGCTGGAATGTCATGTGCTGCTGATAAAGCTGGCTGGTATCAATGGGGTGGTGATCGACTGGTACGGCATCGATCGGTTTCGCGATTATGCTGAAAATCATCGGAACACGCAGCACCTGATCAAGTATATCAAACAGGCGGGGCTCAAGTTTGCGATCTGTTATGAAGATCAGACCGTCAAGCATATGGTTGAGAATAAAGTCCTGAAGAAAGAAGAAGCGGTCGCTCAGGGGAAAAAAGTTTTCAAATGGCTTGACGAGCATTGGTTTCAGGATGATGCGTATGTGAAAATTGCAGGGCAACCTGTATTGCTCGTCTTTGGTCCGCAATACTTTAAAAAGGATCAATGGAGCGAGATGAAAATCGGATTGTCAAACCCTCCCTTGCTCTATGGTCTGCCTCATCTTGCAAAACCGGTGGGAGCAGACGGGATGTTCGGCTGGCCTCCTGTCTCGGATGGTCAGGCTGTGGCTCCCGCGATCTGGAAAAAGTACCTCCGTGATCTTTATTCCCGAGCGCCGGACGAGTCGGTCATTGCAGCCGCTTTTCCTGGTTTTCATGACATTTACCAGGAAGCGAAACTACATAAGAGTTATGGATCGATTGCGGCACGGGATGGAAAAACGTTAAAGGAGACGCTTGAGTTAGCGGAACAGAGCCAAGCGGCGTTGATACAAATCGCGACCTGGAATGATTATGGCGAAGGGACTGTCATCGAACCTGTCAGAAAACGCGGCTATCAGTATCTCGAAATCGTTCAGAAATTTATGCAGTCACGTTCGGAGGATGCTGTTGCTTTCCGTGCAGAAGATTTACGGCTTCCGGTGAAATTGTATGCACTGAAGAAGCAGTACCAGAATGATACGCAGGCCATGTCAAACTTGAAGCGAGCAACCGATCTCCTGTTCAGCGGCAAATGTGATGCGGCACGCAGCATTCTGGAAACCTATCCGGCAAAGGGCCGTTGAACTGTTTTCTTGCCTGAAAATTGGTAAAGTGTCTCTTACGAAGATTGACTCATAATCAATTCCATTTCTCTGTGAAAGGTTTTCATCAAATGACTGTTCCCTCTGAGACGTTCACTTTTCAACTTTCGGATAAGGCGCGAAGTATATTGTGTCTGGCGTTGGTGTTGATCTGCTCCACTTTGAATGCGGGCGAACCCACGCGCCCTGTTCCGTTGATCTTCGATACCGATATTGGCAATGACGTTGATGATGTGTTGGCGTTAGGTATGATTCATTCACTGGAGGCCCGCGGCGATTGCAAATTACTGGCAGTCACGATTACGAAAGATAATCCATTGGCTGCCTCTTTTACTGATGCCGTGAATACGTTTTACGGAAAAGGTGAAATTCCGATTGGCATCTGTCGTAGTGGAGTCACGCCAGCCACCGGGAAGTTTATTGGTCTGGCGACGAAAAAAGATAACGGCCAATTACGTTATCCGCATGATCTGAAAGATACAAAGTCGATACCCGATGCAGTCACCGTTTTGCGTCGGGCGCTGGCAGATGCGAAAGATGGTTCTGTAGTGATTGCGCAGGTCGGATTTTCGACTAATCTGGCGAACCTACTCAAATCTCCCGGAGATAAAATTAGCTCTCTATCCGGCAAAGAACTGGTCGAGAAGAAGGTCAAGCTGCTATCGATTATGGCGGGCGCGTTCACGAAAATTCCCAGTAAGGGAAAAATGGTCGATCATCGAGAGTATAATATCGTGAAAGATATTCCGTCTGCGAAGACGCTGGCTGCGAAATGGCCGACGCCCGTAGTCTGGAGCGGCTTTGAAATCGGACTCTCGGCGGCTTATCCTCATGAGAGTATCGAAGAGGATTATAATTACACGCCGCATCATCCTTTGGCTGAGGCTTATATACTTTATAACCCCCCGCCCCATGATCGTCCGACCTGGGATCTAACGAGTGTGCTCTATGCCGTCTTTCCGCATCGTGGATATTTCGATCTTTCGGATTCGGGCGATGTCAGCGTCAAAGAAAATGGACTGACCACATTCAAAAAAAGTGATCAAGGCCGACACCGTTATTTAAAGCTGAATGATTTACAGCGGAAACGGCTCGTTGAAGCGCTGGTACAGCTTTCCAGCCAACCTCCCGCGAAATAGAAGCGGATGTTTGACGATGAATAAAACACAATCACCGAAGATAACCGTGTTGGGTTCGATTAATATGGATTTGATGATCCGTACAGAGAATTTGCCACTCCCTGGTGAGACGGTGATCGCGTTGTCCAAAGTGGAGAATCCGGGAGGTAAAGGTGCGAATCAAGCGGTGGCCGCGGCGCGGATGGGCGCGGAAGTCACTATGGTCGGTTGTGTGGGTGATGACAGTTTCGCCGATTTGCTGTTGCAGAATCTTCAGGACGAAGAGATTGATACATCACATGTCGTGCGTCGCGATAAGAGGGCCAGTGGCGTGGCGGTTGTGATGGTGGAAGCGAGCGGCGAGAACGCGATTCTGGTTGTTCCCGGTGCGAATGGTCTGGTAAGCCTGTCAGAGATCGAACAGGCGAAAGAAACGATTCGCGAAAGTGATATCCTGTTGATGCAACTCGAAGTTCCACAGGATATCGTCATCGCGGCGACGAAAGTCGCGCTGGAAGCGGGCGTGCCTGTAATACTTGACCCTGCCCCTGTTCCGGTAAATACTTCGGAAAACGTTCAAAGTGAATTGCTGCACGTCGATTTGATATGTCCTAATCAGTCCGAGGCAGCGGGGTTACTTGGCAAGCCGATAGATACGATTGATGATGCGGTTGCGTTGATCAGGGAACTTACTTTACTAGGTTCAAAGCGGGCGATAATTACGCTGGCGGAACAAGGGGCTGTCGTGTTTGATGGAGAGACGGTTCAGACGATTCCCGCCTTTTGCATAGATGTTGTCGATTCGACTGCGGCCGGTGATGCCTTTGCTGCGGGATTGGCCGTGAGGCTGGCGGAGAAGGCAGATTTGATTGACGCGGTCCGTTTTGCATCGGCAGCGGGTGCCTTGGCAGCATCGGACAATGGTGCGCAGTCGGCGATGCCATCACGAATACAAATTGAAACACTTTTAGAGCAACAAAAACAGGAGCGCCCCGATGAATAAATCTAAGGCCCATTTTATCTACTTTTGCCTGCTGGCTTTCTGTTTTATGTTGACAGGTTGCTCATCTGATTCAGAGCAGACGAAATCGAAAACCGCTGCGAATTCTGAAAACAAAAAAAAGCCAAAAGTGGCATTGATCATGAAATCGCTAGCGAATGATTTTTTTTCGTCGATGGCGGAAGGCGCCAAAGCACATCAGCAGAAGAATGAGGCTACGTATGAGCTTGTTGTGAACGGGATTAAGGACGAACGGGATCTCAGTCGTCAGGTAGCGCTGGTTGAAGAAATGGTGGCGAACGGCGTGGATGCGATTGTGATAGCTCCTGCGGATTCGAAAGCGCTGGTGCCTGCGCTGCGTCGGGCGCGGGAAGCGGGTGTGGTGGTTATTAACATCGATAACAAACTGGATTCGGAAATCTTGAAAGTAGAAAAGATATCGATTCCCTTCGTCGGGCCTGATAATCAGGCGGGTGCTAAAAAAGTGGGTGCGTTTCTGGCTACGAAATTGAAAGCGGGCGATGAAGTGGTTGTGTTGGAAGGCATTCGGACTTCTTTTAACGGCACTCAGCGGCGGCTTGGATTTGAAGCGGCGATGAAAGAGGCCGGGATCAAAATTGTGGACAGCCAGTCGGCACAGTGGGAAATGAGCATGGCGAATACCCTGGCACTGTCGATGCTGAGCGAGCACCCGAACGTCAAAGCCGTTCTGGCGGCGAATGACAGCATGGCGCTGGGGGCGTTGGCAGCGGTTAAAAATAACGGCAAGAGCGGAGAGGTGGCGGTGGTCGGATTCGATAACATTGCTGCCGTCCAGCAGGCGATTCGAGACGGGCAGATTCTGGCGACCGCTGATCAGCATGGAGGGGAGCTGGCGGTTTTTGGAATTGAACACGCATTACGTTTGATCAAAGATCCGGACGCGAAAATTGAAGACCGCGAAACACCCGTCGATCTGGTTACCGCTGAGGTTCTGAAATGAATGACGCTGCTCGAACGCTACGGTTCACGGCTCATAATCTGTGTAAGGATTACGTTGTACGGGTTTTGGATGGTGTGCAGTTTGAGCTACGGGCGGGTGAGATTCACGCGTTGCTGGGTGCGAATGGTGCGGGGAAAAGTACGTTGTGTCGCATAATCTCTGGTCTGACTCCCGCGACTTCAGGCAGGATGACATTAAACGGAGTGACTTACGATCCTCGGGATAAGCGGTTTGCGGAATCGCTGGGTGTGCAGATTGTGCAGCAGGAACTGAATCTGATACCGACGCTAACCGTCGCAGAAAATCTGCTGCTGGGTCGCTATCCAGAGCGATGGGGAATTATAGATCGCAAGTTGCTGCATGCGCAGGCACGCTTGGCGCTGGATCAGTTTGGTTTACATGAGATTCACGTCGATCAAATTGTGGGCAGTCTGGGTGTTGGTCAACAACAGATGTTAGAAATCGCAGCGGCTCTGGATCGCAATTGTGAATTATTGATTCTGGACGAACCGACGGCGGCGCTGAGTGCCGGGGAAACAGAGCGGCTGTTTGCGCGGCTGGATGAACTTCGCCAACAGGGAGTCGGTATTATTTATATCAGTCATCGACTGGATGAAATCGCGAAGATTGCAGATCGTCTGACGGTATTGCGGGATGGAAAGTATGTTAGCACGCATGCGGTAGCGGAGTTTCAGCCGATCGAAGGGGTGATTGATCTCATGTCGGGCGAAGCACAAGCGGCGGCACATGCGAATCAGAATCATCATTCTTATACGACCGAGCGGACGATGATTCGTGTGGCGGACATGAGCCGAGATGAGGTGGTGCAGGATGTCAGTTTTTCGGTTCAGGCGGGAGAGCGTTACGGGATCGCCGGGCTGGTGGGATCGGGGCGTACGGAATTGTTGAGGCTTATCTTCGGAGCTGATCGGTTAGACGGTGGAGAGATCTTTTTACGGGGTGCAACCAAACCGGTACGATTTCGTCATCCGCATGAAGCGGTCAAAGCGGGGCTGGCGATGGTGACGGAAGATCGCAAGCAGAACGGGTTGCTGCTTTCCCAGTCGATTCGTGTGAATACAACGCTCTCGAGCATGGAGTTGTTAACGCGCGCTGAGGGCATCGGCATTATCAATTTGCGTCGGGAAAGGGAACTTGTCGAAGCAGAGCGGGAAATGATGCAGATACATTCGCGTGATATCGAACAGAGTGTGGATACGCTGAGTGGAGGCAATCAACAAAAAGTGGCGGTGGCGAAGTGGTTGTTGAAAGGGGCTGACGTATTTCTGTTCGATGAACCCACGCGCGGCATTGATGTGGCGGCGCGTCGGAAAATTCATCAACTGTTTGACAATCTTGCGGAAGAAGGCAAGGCATTGATTATTGTGAGCAGTGACCTGGAAGAACTGTTCGAAACCTGCGACCGGATCGGTGTGATGTCGGCGGGCAATTTGGTTTCAGAATACACTCGCGCGACATGGTCTTATGAGACGATCATGCAGGACTGCTTTTCAGGATACACTCAACATGAGACAAACACAGTTTCAGGAGCAACCGTATGAACGACTCCCCTGCCCCTGATTCAAAGACTCTCAATGTCGACGTCCCACGGTCGGCGAGTCGGAATTTGATGTCTTCGCTGTTGCAATATGCGGGACTCTCAGGTGTATTGGCGTTGCTGATTCTGATCTTCAGTCTGATGAGTACGAATTTTCTGACCGTACGCACGCTGACGTCGGTTGCCAATCAGATTCCCGACCTGACAGTGATCGCTGTGGGGATGACGCTGGTATTGATCATTGGGGGCATCGATTTGTCGGTCGGTTCTCTGCTGGCATTATCATCGGCGGTGCTGGGTGTGTTTATGGTCGACTATGGGTGGCCGCTCTGGGCGGTAGTTCCCATCTGTTTGAGTGTCGGCGCATTCTGCGGCATGTTGAATGGTGTGATCAGCGTGAAAGCGGGGATTCCGTCGTTTATTGTGACGCTGGGTATGCTGGAAATGGCGCGAGGCAGCGCGTATTTGATTACGGATTCTCAGACGAAATACATCGGCTCCTCCATCGAGTGGATTGGCGCGCCGATTAAAGGTTTCGCGTTTTCGCCGGTGTTTCTGTTGTCACTGGTGATTGTTGGGCTAGGTCAATTTCTACTGACGCGCACTGTTTTCGGCCGGTATTGCATTGCCATAGGTACGAATGCAGAAGCGGTGCGAATGTCGGGCATCAGGACGGCCCCGTATTCGATTACCGTGTTCACAATCAGCGGCTTGCTGTGCGGGTTGGCGGGCATTATGCAGACCTCTCGGCTTTCAACAGCCGACCCGAACGCCGCCGTCGGTTTGGAACTGGCGGCCATTGCTGCGTGCGTGATAGGCGGTACCAGCTTAATGGGGGGGCGTGGCTCGGTGATTAACACTTTCTTTGGTGTGTTGATTATCGCTGTTCTACAAACGGGTCTGGCTCAGGTTGGTGCCAGTGATCCGATTAAACGTGTGATTACGGGGGCGGTGATTATTGTTGCTGTGTTATTAGACGCGGCCCGGCAACGGTGGAAACGTGGTGGGTGAGCTGGTGTTGGTGTGGTTTTTTGCTACCACGAAAAGCATGAACAGATTGTGTTGTTGAGAGTTGGATCTCATCACTGTTGGCAAGTATTTAGACCGGGCACATGACACAAGCCAACATCGCCACCCACGAGGAAGTCTCTCATCAATTTTTATGAGATCTTTGGGATTTCGCGACTATTCCATAATATTGTTTGTATATTAAGATTGTGTGTTATAATGTCTACTAACATTAGTTGAGGCAGTTATTCGGGACAAATTATTATTGAAAGCTATTTGCTTTTTTTATGGTGGATGAGCCATTTGACTTGATTCCAGGGATATAAAGCAATGGGACGGATCAGCATTGGGTTCATTAGATTACAAGTGTTCGTTTTATTACTTTGGAGATCGCTCATGGCTCGACACTCCTACTTTCTGATATTGCTGTTGGTTGTCGCAACTGGATGTACCAGAGGAGAAGTTGAAAAGGGGAAAAAATTTGTCAAGTTTCCCTGGCCACCGCCCAAAGCGTCTGCGCAGAGTCTCATCCCTAACTCGTATTTTGAAAACGAGTCGGACCAAGTTCTCCTGGTCAAGGACATTGACCAAAAAATTTGTGATGCTCTGACGGCACAAGGTTATTCTGCGCGCAGCTATTTCGCGGTTCCGGGTGGCTTTGCCCTGGTGACGCGACTGGAACAATTCGATGAAGATGGAAAATCGAAAGCACCTCCCGATCGCTGGGTCACTGATACGAGACCGATGCGCGACTTTTCTCTGGGAGCCTACATCCGGGCTTTATTCACCGCGAGTCCGGGGTATTACCGGATCATTGTTTTTATCGTAACGCCGGTTCTGTTTGATCAGACAGATCAGGAGGTGAGCCGGGATGAAGCGATGGCATGGTTGAGGAGCGGTTTAAATAATTTGCCCGACAATGTAGGCGCGCAGGAATATACTCAGAGCCAAGTATGCACGGCTTTGATTTATGAATTCAAGCAGCCCGAGAAAGGAACTGAGGCAAAACTGAGCGAGTCGGGACAGTTTTCCGGCATTGAGCATTTGACAAATGCGGGTCTGCTTGCGGAATTGAAGAAATAAATCATTCAGGTGGCAAATGTAATCAGGACTGAAAGGGGCAGAGATGACCGACCGTATCTTGCTTGCCAAAGCCCGCTGGGGGCTTTCGAAAATCTGGTTTAGCTGGGGGGGAATGCTCTTCACGATTATTGTGTTGCAGTCGATTTTCGGCAGGTACGGTGAACAGGTCAAAGAAGCATGGTCCTGGTTCATTCCCACGATCATTCCTACCATCGCTTTAATGATGGGTGTGCTCGGTGCGGAAGCGATGCTCAGCGGCGACGATGTTCGTAATGTCAAAAAGAACTTTTACACGATCACCTGGTGGCTTTCCTTTGGATATCTGCTGATTCTTTCGATTACAATTTTGCTGGAGCCCTTCGCACCGATGAATGCCATCGAACTCTATCTGATATCTAACTTTTGGCTCTCGCCACTCCAGGGGATTGTGGGAGGGGCAATTGCGCTGTTGTTTACCTCACAACGAACAGAGGCTCCTCCCGAAGTACCGCCGCCCGTTGCGCAAGAGCCGTCAGATCAATAATGCAAACAACCGAATCCGATTGATGACGCGTTTTGGTCATCAGACAAATAACAGCTTAGATGAGTGTTAGCCCTGTATCCGAACGATACAGCGCGCCGGCAGTGCTGCCCTGCACCGACCCGAACGCAACAATCGGTCTGGAACTGGCGGCGATTGCGGTGCTGCGACAGCCTTGGTATAGATCGGGGCGACCGATCCGATCAAACGTGTGATTCCAGGCGCGGTGAATATTGTGGCGGTGCTGTTGGACGCGGCACGGCAGCGGTGGAAACGTGGCGGGTGAGTTGGTTTGTTTCTACCACGAAATGACACGAACGGTTGTGTTTTTGGTGGCTGGATTTCACCACTGTTGGCAAGCCAACAGTGGTTACTGACTTCGTGTATTATTCTCCGGGATGATAGGAGTGGGTTGTGTTCTTTTTGATTTCGTCCCTATTGAACCAGGCTGGTTTGAACATTCCCTGGGCGTAGAGGGGGGCCTGATCCAGATAGTGTGGTGATTTTGGATTGGTACTTTGTCCAAAGGGGACGATTGATTTGGCTTTGATTCCCTGGGGATCGAATTCGATGACGCTAACATAGGAGTGGCCGTGATAGCCATATCTTTGTTTTGATCCGGGGATCTCACGGGAGAGGTAGGTGAAAACCATGCCTACGCGTGGATGGCCGCCGGCGAGCGGAAAGCTCTTGCCTGTGTCACCCGCAAATTGGCCGTTGTTGTTGGGGCGTTGATGCCGAAAGAGTTTGCCATATTCAATCTGCCAATCGTCAAATTTGTTTTCCAGATTATTTTTGACCGCATTCAAGATTTCCAGCGTGGCAATATTGTTCGATTGTTTTTGCTGCAGCCGATGCCCCATTTTTTCGTACCATAAATGAAAGAGCGTTGATGCGACAGAGTCTTGACGGCATTGATGGTCCCATTTCTGGAGCTCTTTGACTAATGGTTTTACATCCGAGCCCAGCTGCGCCTGCTGTTTGTTCGGGTTGTTTGTTTCTAGCGACTTGAGTGCTTTGGATATCATGGGAATCCACTTGCGGGCTTCATTGACGTGTGTGTCCCAGGCGGCGGCAGTCCATTGGTCAAAGGTGAACTTGTCGTTGCCTGATAATATCTTTTTCGATATGGCAACGCGGTTGTTGTCTTGATCCCGATGACCTAAATAACGGGGGAAATCTGTTTTGCGTGGGTTTATCTTATTAGTCGTCGTTGAGAAAGGGGACGAATTGCAGTTCTGCATCCAGCCACTTTTGGGGTTAAGTACCTGCGGTAATTCCGCGATGGCGTGGTAGCCCGACCATTCGGTTGCAGAGGTGTCGCCGGGTACGGGTTTGCTCCAGTCGAAGGTTGGGTCGCGGCGCGGTGTTGCCGAGTTGTAGAGATACCAGGTGTTTCCTTTCACATCGGCATACATGATGTTATGGAAGACCAGCCCCTGTTTGGAAATGGCAGACTGAAATTCGGTTCGATTCGATGCTTTTGCCATTTCGTAGAATTGTTTTTGCAGCCCCCCTTCCCGAATCCTGGCTGTGCGAACGGCATAGCCTTTTTTGTCGGAAAGAATCAAAACGGGGCCATGGTGAGTTTTCAGGCATGTGATTTCGCGATCAATGAGTTTGCCATTTGCCTGTTTGATTTTAATGGTTTCGTTCCATGATGCTGCTTTCAGCCATTGATCGTTGTAGCGATACTTCAGGGGGTCAGTCGGATGGTCGAACGATTCAATATAGACATCGACGATATCCGGGTAGTTTACTGTCAGGCTCCAGCCCAGGTTTTCGTTATGGCCGGCAAAGGGAAACAGGAAGCTTCCGTAGGCGAAACCTCCCGAAATATTAAGTCCCGTTTCGCTGCGTAGATGCCCTTCGTAGACTTCGTTAAGGGGGATATGCGGGTTGATGAACAGCATGGCATTTCCCGTAGCACTGCGATCGGGGCTAATGGCCCACATGTTTGAGCCATCCCGCTCGGATTTTGGTTTAGGAGGGGGCAGTTTCTGTTCGTTTCGTTTCTGCTCGTTTGTTTTTTTTAATTTTGCAGCCTCCTGTTTTGCGATTGCTATCAGATATTTGTATTCCGGGCTCATATTCAATGAAGAAAGATTCATTGTGCGGCCTGCGGCTAATACGTGCCAGGGTTCGAACGGAGTGATCAACACCGGTTGTTCTTGTGGGTGATTCGCGACGTAGAAATTAAGCGCGTCCGAATAGGCGATCAAGATTTCTTTAAATTCATCGTCGGACGCTGCGAATTCAGCTTGGGAGTGTTTGGAAACTTCGTTCAGTCGATTGAGACGGTCTGATAAAAATCTTCCTGGCCCCACCAATTCTGAAAGGCGGCCCATCCCGCTGAGCAGGCTCTTTTGTATTTTTTGAAATTCGTCTTCCGCCCTGGCATAGGTGAATCCGAAAACGACGCTGGCGTCGGTGGGGCCTGTCACGTGGGGTACGCCGTAGGTGTCTCTGTGAATTGTGGTTTTCTGTGCCAGTAGTCTGGCTCGTTCCAGACTTTGCTGCAGCGAAATTGTGTGAGGATCTTTTTCTGCGTCTACGGGCTTGTTTTCAACTGCTGCGACAAAAGACGTAAAGGTGAAGCAGTAGAATAAAACGATCAGTCGAAAAGTACATTTAATATTTCTTTGAAGTTCTTGCATAGCGTTGATCCATCTAGTGCGCTCCCTGTTTCAGTATGATAAAGAGTACTCTACTTTATAAAAAACAGTTTCGAAAATTCAATAGAATCTGGAATTATCTTGAATTGATCAGATTAACGGAGTCCATTCATCGTCCCGAAATGTTCTGGCTATTACAATTCTTTGCTCATAGAATAGTCTTTGGATATTTGCAGGGTATTACAAACGGTTGTTTGCAGAACAAAATTCCCCGTTCATTCTTTTTCTGTAGATGTAGTGATTCATCACGTGGCAAGGAACTTTTAAAATGTTTACACTTGATTTAGCACAATTGACACCCGAGCAGCGGGCGATGGTTGAATTATGGGAATCGCATTTGGATGCCGAGTTTGATAGCAAAGATGCTGTCGCCTCTTGCGGCACGATGACTGAAGCTCCCTATGTGAATCATGTGCCTACGTTGACGGGTGGACTGGGGCGGGAGCAGCTTCTTCATTTTTATAGCAACTATTTCATTCCGCATATGCCGTCTGATATGGAGACAGAGCTGATCTCACGAACTGTCGGGCAGAACCGTATTGTGGATGAGTTCGTGAGTCGTTGCACGCACACCGTCCAAATGGACTGGTTATTGCCCGGCGTACCTGCGACAGGACGACGATTAGAAATTGTACTTGTGGTGATTGTGACTTTCGAGGAGGGAAAGATGAGTTCGGAACACATTCATTGGGATCAGGCTTCTGTGTTGGTACAGGCTGGTTTAATCGATCCTGCGAATCTCCCGGTTTCTGGTGCCGAGGCAGCCCGGAAGATGCTCGACCGTAATTCTGTGCCCTCGAATCTGTTGATCAAACGCACGATTGCGGATGATCTGCTTTAGTCACGCCAATCCCGTTTTGACTTTCCACACTGGAAAAATTTTCCCCGGAGTCACTCAAATGCAATCTCAACTCCCTGTTTGCGATGACAAAGCTTTGGAGATTCGCCGAGTTTCCTCAATCAAAAACCAGATCCTCATGTGGGCCTGCGGTCTGTGGATGGTATTTGTATTTCAAGGGCATGCCAGCGCCGGGGAACAGGTATTACCGGGGACAAAACTGCTCAAGTGGAATGAGACGACATTGCCAGACCGGTTGATGGACGGGGCGCACCGATTCATCGAGCGAAAAATTGAAGCAGCGGCTAGCTATCGACGTCAATACTGGCCCGGTGAAAATGCGGGAGCCGACGTTTGGAAAAAGGCCATCGAAGAAAATCGCGATCATCTGCGGACACTCATCGGCGCCGTTGAAGAGCGGCTCCCCTCTGAGATGGAGTATTTCGGCAATACCGCAGAGGGTGTTGTTGTTTATGCGTCTGATGATTTCCGTGTCACACAAGTCCGCTGGCCCGTGGTCGATGATGTTTTCGGCGAAGGTTTACTGATAACGCCGAAAGCGGCCGCTGTTGCCTCAACGATTTTGATTCCCGATGCAGATCAGACGCCGGAACAATTGCTGGGTATGATCAAAGGGGGGGCTACCGATCCTCTAGCCGTGCGGCAGTTGATTGCTAACAACGTCAAGGTACTGATTCCCACACTCGTCAGTCGAGCAAAATTTGGTTTCGATAATCCAAGGCTGAAACGCGCCGATCAAACCAATCGCGAGTGGATCTATCGACAGGCATTCCAGATGGGTCGACATATCATTGGATACGAAGTGCTGAAAGTGCAGTCGGCCATTGACTGGCTGGAAGCACAACAAAAATTGCAAGCGGCGGAAACTCCGATTGGTGTCGCCGGTTACGGGGAAGGCGCGCTGATCGCGTTTTATGCCTCAGCCATCGACACACGCATCGATGTCACTCTTGTTAGTGGCTATTTTGATTCACGCGAAGCAGTGTGGTCCGAACCCATATATCGAAATATCTGGAGTCTGCTCAAACGCTTCGGAGATGCCGAAATCGCGTCGCTCATTTTGCCGCGTAAATTGATTATCGAACATAGCGAATCGCCTACGATTACTGGCCACAAAGGGGATTGGAAAACGCCCCCGCTGAATCGTGTCAAACAGGAAGTTGCTCGAATTCGATTGCCAGCTGGCACGGCTCGCCCCACGTTGATTCAAGGAAAACCGGGAACCACAACCAAACCGTTCTCAACTGGCGCCATGCAGGTCTTTCAGGACGAGTTGGGAGTTCAACAGACGAAACAACCGGTGGCTCCTTTGACTGACCAGCGTATCGCTTTTCAATCAGACAAACGACAGCAACGCACTGTAGAGCAAATCGAAGACCACGTTCAGGAGCTTGTAAGAAAGTCGGTCACGGTTCGAGACAAATTCATGCTTTATGAATTAATGCCGGAATTTAAGAATCAGCGTTGGGGTACGCAAAAAAGTCTGCCCGTTCACGATCCCAAAAAGTTTATCGAAGGCAGCAAAGAATTTCGACGTCGTTTCTATCAGGACGCCATCGGCCAATTCGATCAACCATTCCTGCCCCCCAACGCGCGAACTCGAATTGTGAAAGAAACTGACAAGTGGATCGCCTATGATGTTGTGCTGGATGTATTCGATGACCTGATCGCCTGGGGCGTGCTGGTTGTGCCGAAAGATTTAAAACCGGGTGAGAAGCGACCCGTGGTGGTCTGTCAGCATGGTCGTAACGGGATTCCACGTGATACGATTGACACACAGAAGACCGCCTACAGCGACTTTGCGGCAAAGTTAGCCGAACGTGGATTTATCACTTTCTCGCCACATAATCTGTATCGCGGCGAAGATCGTTATCGTTGGCTGGATCGCAAGGCGAATACTGTTGGCTGTTCGTTGTTTTCATTCATAGTCGCACAGCATGACCAGATTTTACGCTGGCTCGACAGTCTGCCCTTCGTGGACGGTGATCGGATTGCGTTTTACGGATTGAGTTATGGGGGCGAAACAGCGGTCCGTGTGCCGACGATTCTGGAAAAATATTGTCTCTCAATTTGTTCCGGCGATTTCAATCAGTGGACTCGCAAGATCGCCTCCACCGAACACCCTTTTAGTTTTATGTGGTCGATAGAATGGGAAATGCCTTATTGGAATCTGGGACATACATTTGACTACGCCGAGATGACTTACCTGATGCTGCCCCGTCCGTTTATGGTCGAACGCGGACATCATGACCGAGTCGGCCTGGATGAGTGGGTCGCGCATGAATTTGCCCGAGTCCGCTGGCTCTACGCGCAATTTGGACTCGCCGACCGTGTCGACATTGAATTTTTTCAGGGCGGACACAGTATCAGAGGCCAGGGCTCATTCGCATTTTTACACAAGCACCTGAACTGGCCGGAGCCTACAGAACAAACAAAGTCAGAGTAATCAGTACGGGTGCCACTGTCGGCTTGTTATTTAGACCGGACACAGCATTAGAGGCCAGGGCTCATTTGCATTTTTACACAAACACCTGAACTGGCCGGAGCCTACAGAACAAACAAAGTCAGAGTAATCATCGTTGATAATGATATTCAGACTGGTCTCTTTTTCTCTCTGCCTGTCGGATTGTGAAGGAGCATGTAGCAGATTTTCGTAAAAATTTGGTTGATTCTTATTTATTTCAAATTTAGACGTTAAATGGGAACTGAATCTGGAAATACTCTATGATGAAGCGAAAATAGATTAGGAGCGACTGAGATGTCAGACGGCAATCAAGATCACCATCAGCAATTTCTTCGTGCATTCACAACGCACGAGCCTGCTGTACGTGCGTTTGTGCGTCGGCTGGTTCCCACGCGGGCGGATGCAGACGATATTTTGCAGGAAGTTGCGATTGTACTTTGGGAGAAGTATGAAGAGTTTCATGAGGGTGAAGACTTCAAAGCATGGGCGTGTGGCATTGCCCGGTACAAAGTACTCTCCTGGCTGCGTGACAAGGGACGCGATCGACTTGTATTGAACACGGAAGTTGTGGAATTGATCGCGAAGGAGTCATTGCGTGATGAATCGCAGCTTCATCAACAACGGATTGCTCTGGAGTCCTGTTTAGAAAAAGTCCCGCCGGCTGATCGTTATTTACTGGCGCAAGCCTATCAGTCAGATGCGAAGATTCAGGATATCGCAGAGACGAGCGGTCGCTCTGTGGGTGGATTTTACCAGTGGTTGTATCGCATGCGACAAATGTTGCTGGATTGTATCCATCGAAATATTGCACAGGAGTCGTCGATATGAAATTGGACAACGAATTCAAGAATCTCGTTCAGAATTACATCGTCGGGCGCATCACCGAAGGGGAGCTGGAACAACTCAATGTGCGTTTGACTCTTGATTCTGAATCACGTCGGTATTTCAATGAATTATTGAATCTCGATTCTGCACTGGCGGAAGTTGCAGCGGGTCAGATTTCTGACGATGAACAACCTGGCGAACAACTCACTGATTCTCTGGCGACCGATTGTCAGGAATGCAGCGCGTCCTATTCTACCTTTGATTCCAAGTCTGGCTCTCGTCAATTCTTTTCAGCGGGCCGGATGCTGGTTGTTGTTGCGAGTCTCATTCTGTTGGTCAGCGGTACTTGGTGGTGGCAGACACATCCACGCGTGTTTGCCACGATCAGCAGTGCCGCGGGTGTTGAAGGTCCTACCGAAGGGACTGTGTTACGGAACGAGGTGATTGTCATCGAGAAGGGTTCGCTGGAACTCGTCACCAAAAACGGCGCCAGAATTGCCATTGAAGCGCCGGCTGAATTCCGATTTGAATCTGCGCAACGTCTGCATATGAAGCGTGGTCGTCTGGCTGCCGATGTTCCCCCTTCCGCCAAGGGGTTCACTGTCGTGACACCGACAGGTGAAGCCGTTGATTTGGGTACGAAATTTGGTGTCGACATTCCCTCTCAAGGCAATGCTGAAATCCATGTGTTCGAAGGTGAAGTGATTGCGCAGTCGTCCGGTGGCGGAAAACGTCTCAGTCTGCGTGATGGTGAAGCGTTTAAGCTCCAAGCCGGTGCGGGTAGGTCACGCGCGTTGCGTTCCTCCGCATTCATTCGCCCGGGTGAAGTTGCTTCATTACGTGCTGCCCTGGATGAGGGACAACATGCAAAATCGAATCAATTTCTTGACGCGTTACGAAAAGATCCGGCGTTGATTGCTTTGCTCGACTTCGAAACAGAGAATCTTCCCGCTGGGACTTACCGGATGACACAGGGCCGCTGGCCTGGTTCCCATGCTCCCGAGTTTGTGAATGTGGGAGACCATATGAAGCTGAATGTAGGCGGCGAACAGGCGTGGCCACAACTGACACTTGCTGCCTGGGTGCGTATCGATCAACTGGGCGAACCTTATCAGTCATTTCTGCATACAGATGGCTGGGGAGAACAGGATGGTCAGGTGCACTGGATGGTAACGCATCATACTACGATGCGGCTTGCCCTTTATGGGAATACTCTTGATCCCGGTTCCAAAAACGTTGATAAGTATCCGGATTCACTCACACCCGTGCTGCCACAACAGGGACGCTGGGTACATTTAGCGGTGGTGTATGACTCGGTTGGCGGGAGGGTGCGATTTTTCTTCAATGGTAAGCTCGACAAGGAGGAACGATTGGATGTGGCCCACCCTGCCCGACTTGGCCCTGGACAGATTGGTAACTGGGATCTACGTGATCGTAAATTGAGTGGACGAATGGACGAATTACTCATTCTCGGTCGTGCGATGGATGATGAGCAAGTGCATGCCTTATTTAAGGTGGGAACACCTTATCGCTAATCCAATAGACAGATAGAAAACTAATGATGAAGCAATTCATATCTCTGATAATGATGACAGTAATGATCTGGGTGGGTACCAATTCTCTGTGGGCGGCTCCGATTGAATATGAGCGCGATGTGAAACCGATCTTTGCGAAACATTGCTTTTCGTGCCATGGTGGTAAAAAGCAGGAGGCCAGTTTGCGGCTGGATCTCAAGTCGAGCGTTTTCAAAGGGGGTGACAGCTATGGGCCGAGCATTATCAGTGGCAACGCGAAAGAGAGCCCGCTGATTCAGTTTGTGAAAGGCGAGGATGAAGATACGCGGATGCCTCCGGAGGGTAAGCTGCTGTCGGGGGCGGAAGTTTCGATACTGACAAAATGGATCAACGCAGGGGCTAAATGGCCTGATGGCGGGCATGCGGAAAAGCAGAAAGACGCGCAGGATCACTGGTCCTTCCAGCCGATGAAACAAGCTGAGATTCCAAAAACGAAAGATCAAAAATGGGCGAGGAATGCCATTGATGCATTTGTTCTCGCGCGGCTGGAAAAAGAGAAGTTTCGACCTTCACCGGATACGGATCGTGTGACGTGGTTGCGACGTGTCTCTTTTACTCTGACGGGATTACCCCCTACTCCAGCGCAAGTCAGCGCGTTTATTGGGGACAAAAAAGAGAATGCTTACGAGCGTGTGGTTGATGAATTACTGAATTCGCCCCGTTATGGCGAACGCTGGGCGCAGCATTGGCTGGATGTGATTCGCTGGTCCGAGACAGTGGGTTTTGAGACGAATCTTCCGCGTCCGAACGCGTGGCCATATCGTGACTGGGTGATTGGTGCTTTGAATGCGGACAAACCTTACAATCAGTTTCTGACAGAGCAGATTGCGGGTGATACGTTGGGAACAGATGCCGCTTTGGGTTTTCTGGTGGCTGGTCCCGCTAACTTACCCGGTCAGATCGGGCGCGATCTCGAAGCGATGCGACAGGCGCGTCAGGATGAATTGGACGAAGTCATTCGGACGGTGGGACAGAGCCTGTTTGGTCTGACGATTGGATGTGCGCGTTGTCATAGTCATAAATTCGATCCGATTACGCAAGGCGATTATTATTCGATGCAGGCCGTTTTTTCTGGTTTGTCGTATGGTGATCGTCGATTACGGGGGACACAGAACGATACATGGTCGGCTCAAATTCCTGCTGTCGGTGAACGACTGGCAACACTGCGTCGTGAACGGGAATCGCTGCAAAAACAGCATCATCTGCGGGCATCGATCAGTAATGTTCAGACAGAGACGTTTGAGCCAATTCGTGCGAAGGCGGTGCGAATGCGCATTGAAGCGACGAATAATCGTGGGTCGGCCAGCTTGTATGAGTTTGAAGTCTGGTCAGAATTCAAGAAAGATCAGCCTGCGCAAAATGTGGCGCTGGCATCTGCTGGAGCAAAACCTTCTGCGTCGAGTTTTTTACTGGCGAACCAGTCGCGGCACTTTGATAACCTGGTTGATGGATCGATTGATCGGCGACAGGCATTTCCCTGGATTTCTGCCAAAGGAGGGCCCGCCTGGTTACGCATTGATCTGTCGGAACCCGAGACTATCAATCGAATCGTGTGGCATAACGGTTCCAGTATTCCCGTCGATTATGAAATCGAAGTGCTGACTGAAGGTTCGGATTCCTGGAAGCGTGTATCGAATACTCAGGATCGCCTGCCTCGGATCGATGATGTGCGTGCAGCCAAAGATGTCAAGATTTCCGGGTTAAGCGAAACAGAGGTTCTCGAGATTGTTGAGAAAACGGCGGCGATTCGTAAAACAGAAAGCGAACAGGGTCGACTTGCGAGAGGTCCTCAAGTTTATGCGGCCCGTTTTACGGAACAGCCGAATAAAACGTGGCTATTGGGTCGAGGTGATCCAATGAAGCGTGTCAGACCGGTTGCTCCCTCGGCACCTGTGTTCCTGGGTGGTTCGAAACTGGCGCTTGATGCACCAGAGGCTGCGCGCAGGCTGACTTTAGCGCGGCATTTGACGCGCGATGATCATCCCCTGACGGCTCGTGTGATTGTGAATCGCGTGTGGCAGCATCATTTTGGAGCGGGCATAGTTGATACCCCTTCTGATTTCGGCAAGATGGGGGCGGCTCCTTCACATCCTTTATTACTGGACTGGCTGGCTGTTGACTTCGTTAAAAATGGCTGGTCATTGAAACGACTACATCGTCAAATAGTGCTTTCTCGAACCTTCGGGCAGTCGAGTAAGCCTCGCAAAGAGGCGCTTCTGGTGGATGCGGAATCACGGTTGTTGTGGCGATTTCCGCCGCGACGGTTGGAAGCGGAAGCGATTCGCGATTCGATATTAAGTGTAAGTGGCAAATTGAATCTTAAGATGGGGGGAGCCGGTTTTGATTTCTTCAATCAACGGGGCGGGCTCTCAGATTACAAAGCCAAAGAGACGTTTGATGCATCGGGGTGGCGTCGGATGATTTATGCTCACAAAATTCGGATGCAGTCGGTGGATATCTTCGGCGCGTTTGACTGTCCTGATGCGGGTCAGATGAAACCTAAGCGGACGCGATCGATTACGCCGATCCAATCGTTGAGTCTGTTGAACAGCCCTTTTATCAATCGGCAGGCTTCATTTTTTGCTGAACGCGTTCGGAGCGAAGTTGGCATGGAACCCGCGGCTCAAGTGAGTCGGGCTTTTGAGTTGATTTATTCACGCGTTCCGAGAACGAATGAAATGCAACGTTTGACCGAGCTGGCTTCTCAACATGGTCTCGAGCAGGTTTGCCGCGTGCTCTTCAATACTAAGGAGTTTATCACTATCCAATGAGTGTTTCATCGCAAAAGAATTTATACTCTGGTATTCATCAACCTCAGAGACGCCAGTTTCTGATGGGGGCTTTACAGGGACTTTCGGGGATTGCACTGGCTGCGCTGACTGCTGATGAGTTGCGTGCGAAATCGCCGGTGATTGACCCTGCGAAACCCTATGCACCTCGTCAGCCGCATTTCAAAGCACGGGCGAAAAATGTGATTGTCGTGTATTGTTCGGGCGCAGTCAGTCATGTGGATACGTTTGACTATAAGCCGGAACTGATTCGCCTGCATGGTCAGCCCTTGCCGGGCAAGAAGAATTTCGTTTCATTTCAGGGGCCGAATGGGAATCTTACGCAACCGCTATGGAAGTTTCGACCTCGGGGCGAATGCGGGAAAATGGTTTCGGATTTGTTGCCGCATATTGGCGATATGTCTGATGACATCTGTTATTTTCATTCGTTGACGAATACGTCAAATACGCATGGGCCCGCTGAGAATATGATTAATACCGGATTCACTTTTGATGGATTTCCGAGTATGGGAGCCTGGGTGAATTTCGCGTTGGGGTCTGAAAATCAGAATCTCCCGGCGTTTGTGGCGATAGAAGATCCGCGGGGGATGCCTCAGTCAGGGCCGAATAACTGGGCCAATGGATTTCTGCCGGCTGCTTTTCAGGGAACACCTTTCAGTACGACAAAACCCGTGCGTTACTTGAAACGGCCGAAATTGATTTCTTCGAAATCTGATAGTGCAGCGCGTGCGGCGCTGCGTTTTCTGGAAGAGCAAAATCTGGCGAAGACGCCTGAGGATAAAGATCTTTCTGCGCGGATTGCCAGTTACGAACTGGCGGCCCGGATGCAGATGCATGTTCCCCAGGCGGCTGACATTGAAGATGAACCCCAACATATCCATCGCCAATACGGGACGGATAGTCCGAACAAAACGAAAGCATCATTCGCCAAAAATTGTCTACTGGCGCGACGTCTGGTGGAACGTGGTGTGCGGTTCGTGCAGTTGTTCAACGGTGCCTACGCTTCCGGGGGACGGATTAACTGGGATGGGCACAGTCGGCTGAAAGAACAGTACGACGTGCATGGTGAGATCCTGGATCAACCTGTAGCCGGTCTGCTCAAAGATTTGAAACAGAGTGGTTTGCTCGAATCGACATTAGTCGTTTTTGCGACCGAGTTCGGTCGGATGCCCATGTTCCAGGCGGGAACCTACGGTCGCGACCATAACCCGCTGGGTTTTACCTGCTGGTTAGCGGGGGCTGGCGTCAAAGGAGGAACCAGTTATGGGGCTACCGACGAATTCGGGTTCAAGGCTCAAGATAATGTGATCACGCCCGCTGATTTTCATGCGACCATTTTGCATCTGTTGGGGCTGAATCACGAAGAGCTTACGTTTTACCATAACGGCATTGATCGCCGCTTGACGAACGTGGAAGGTCATGTGATTCGTGATGTGCTTTCTTGATCACTCTAAAGCATTTTTACTACCACGAAAGACACGAAATTACACGAACAGTTGTGTTGTTGGACGCTGGTTCTAAACACTGTCGGGCCAGCCGACAGTGGCACCCGGCGATTACTAGATTACCTTGTGATATTATTCATAAACCTGTTTTTATCGCTTAAAATCACTGTGAGAATGTTCTTTAGATGACAGAGTCTATGGTATTTACCTCCCTTATTCTTTAGATACCTACTCCGATGAAAATTAAATACAAACCCAAAACCCTTATCATTACATGTCTGTTATTTCTTTTAATCTTGCTGGGCTTCTACTGCGTCTTAAATAGTTCAGCCAGGTCGGTCTATTTAAACCGCGTCAGAGTTGCGGAAGATTTGGAAGAAAATTATTACTTGGAAGCGATTGATGAAAATAAAGGTTACCAAATGCCCAGACATTGGCTTGTTTATACTCCCAGGTCTGGGCTGTTAAGTCGTCTGAAAATAGCGTCACCCGTCGGACTGGCTGATACAGTGTTAAAGTTAGAATATGATATTGAATGGTCTGAAAAGCCCTTGCCAGAGTCGATTTGCACATTTATTGAGCTACAATCTCTGTCGCTAAGTAATATGAAACTCACCGCGAGAGAGGCATTGATCATTGGGAAGCTAAAAAATATTACATCAATCAGTTTTTTTGACTGTAATTTATCTACAGAATTTTGTAGCAACTTTCCAATTAAGAATAGAATATCGGACATTTATCTTTATGACACAAAAGTCGGCACCAGTAATTTATCGAATCTTTTAAATCGAATTCCTGGCCTGACTGATCTGTCTATTGGTAAATACAACCTCACTTCTGAAGTTATAAAAAATATTCAGTCACTACGTCTTGAATCATTAAGCTTAAGACATTGTTCTGTTGACAAAGAGATTCTCCAGCAAATTATTAAAATCAAAACTCTCGAATATATAGATTTGTCCTACAACACGTTAGCATCACGTACCTTTGAGATGCTGGCGACTCTTCCGAAGCTAAGACATCTTGATATAAGAGGTACGACATTTTCTCCTACTGAATTATCTGATCTTTCGGCATCAAAATCTCTTGCCGAAATATGGATTAGCAGTAGGGAAATGAAGTCAAGTGATTTAGACCCACTTTTCAAAATTAGAACCCTCAAGCATATTACTGCTGTGCTTCCCACAAAAGAGCCTCATCCCAAAACTCATAAAGACATAAAGGTCGATATTATAAGATATGATTATGAAACTGAATAATTGTATCTAGTTGAGCTATCCCACCTTGTCAAATTTCAGTAGCCCACTCCCCTTCAAGTTTGCTTACTTAAACTGCAGCGAATAGAGATCCGCGTCTTTGAGTTTTATTTTTAGTCTGACTGGTTTGCCGGCGAGTTGGCTGACGTCGGAGCTGTTTTTCCAGTAGACGGGGCGTGCTAGGGAATCGCCGAAGACTTCGGTGCAGTCTTGGGCGGTGAAGCCGGGGATTGGTTTTCCATCGGGCGTCTCGATTGCTACGACGATCGAACCGGCGGCGGAACTGGCGAAGTTGAGTAGGAGTTCTTTGCCTGTGAAGGTGATGGGGCGGGTGATGATCTCTCCGCCTTTCATGGGGGCGTTGATGGAAACGAAGCCGTCGATGCGCATGGTGTAGCGGCGGAGTTGGCTCCCTTTTCCGGTCCAGTAGCCTTCAGTGGAATACAGAGAGATTTCATTGGGGGCGTCCTCGATGGCTGATTTGGTTTCTACCATCTGCCAGGCGATGTATTGATTGCCGTAGGCCCAGGTTCCCTTGCGTTGGATGCCGGGACGCAGGAAGGCTTCCTGCCAGCGTTTGAAGTTGACGCCGTCTCGGCTGGTCATGAAGAGACCTTCAGAAATTGCCATGCCGTAGCGGTCGGAGATTGACGAACGCATTTTTCGGTGTTTGAATTCGGGTAGCGCTTCCATTGATTTAGACCAGCCGCGTTCGATGTAACGTGTGGGGAAGCCCATTAGAATATGTGGTGCGCGGTAGTAGGGTTTGATTTGGTTTGTGTAGAGTTGTTCGCTGGGAGTGTCGCCGTACTTCAAGTCTTGTGGTTTACTCCAGTGGATCATATCGTCGGAGGTTGCGGTGCGGATGGCGCGATCACCGGCGGGCTTCCAGACTTTGTCGGTGGTGCCAGCGGTGAAGTAGCGCCAATAGGCGCGGTATTGTTTCGTGGCTGGATCCCAGAAGGCGAGGTTTTGCGAATCGAAGGCGCCGTCTGTGATGACGGGTTTTTCGGACATGAGCGACCATTTTAAGCCATCGGGCGATTTGAGTGCGAGTAGTCCTTTGGGCTTGCGGGAACGAAGAATGGCTTTGTATTTTGCATCGGGGGCGGCGTTCGGGTTTTCATCTTTGAAGACGGCTGGATGTACGGGATCGGGATTAGCGGTTTTCATCCAGTCTCGTCGATCCAGGCCGATTACGATGTTATTGTCTTTGGAGCCACCCTTGGGGAAAGCGAACAGGCCCAGATTCGGTTTTTTCCAGTGAATGCCATCATCGCTTTCGGCGTAACAGGTGAAAAAGCTGGGGTTTGGTCCGAGCTTTCCCTGTTGCACATCCAGATGCCAGGCTTTGTAGTACATTTTATATTTATCACCATCCTGGAAAATACTGTGATAACCACAGCCGCTGCCTTCCCAGGGGGAATCGTGTGAAATGACGACTTCCTGCGGAACGGGATGATGCAGGACAAAGCGGGCGTTTGCCGAACGTGTTGCAATCAGGGTGTTATCGACCATCAGTTCGAGGCGCGAGCCAACATCGATTGGTTTGGCCGTTGGTTTGTCTGCGTACGTAATATTTGTGGTAAGGATGATTAAGAGGCAGAGGCAAAAGGCTGGCAATCGTTTCATGGTGCTGGTCCTGTTGGATGAACTTGCGGGAGGCTGGTTAATCAGGTGTGGTTTTTATTTTAACCCAATTTTTGGTTTGATTGAAAGGCAACTGGGGTCAGTACTACCACGAAAGAGACGAAACGTATTGATCGGTTGTGTTTTTATCTACCACGAAATGCACGAAAAAGAATTAAGCTTTGAGGACACTATGGAAAAGTGCTTTTGAATTTTGATATTCAACTGGCTTTGCTATCAACGGGCTCAAAAACGCGTTGGTGAAAAGGGGGTCGCATCGATGTGGGTGGGTTGTTGCTGAATGATTTCGGCGATTAATTTTCCCGTGGCTGTGGCCATGCTCATTCCAAGCATGTTGTGGCCTGTAGCGAGGTAGGCGTTCGTGAGGTTGGGAACCTGGCCGATGATTGGCAGGCTGTCCCAGGTCATGGGTCGCCAGCCGAACCATGTTTGCTGGTCGCCTTCCGTATAGGGAGTGATCAGATACGGTTTCGCTGAAACGCGTAGTTGATTGATGCGACGCTTTGGGATTGCGGTATCATAACCGGCGAATTCCATCATTGAGCCGAGTCGATAGCCGTTCTGGAAGGGTGAGACACCTACTTTGTGCTCTGGAAACAGCATGGGATAGATGGGGCACGGGTCGGGTCGCTGCATGGTAACGGAGTAACCTTTGCCGGGCTGGATGGGTAAGTGGCATTCCAACTCGGCAGATAACTGAGGGCTCCAGGCACCGGTGGCGAAGATAATGCGATCCGCGTCCATTTCCCCTTTCGAAGTTTTGAGGTGTGTGATTTGGCCCTCCGATTTACCGATGTTCTGCAATTCACAGTTCTCTACGAACTTGACGCCACGCTGTTTGAGACGTTCTGCCCATTGTGTATTGAGCAGGTCTGGTCGGACCGAAGCATCTCCCGGATAATAGAAGGCGCCCGCTAGATTGTCTTTGAGAGCGGGATCGACAGTGCAAAGATCAGTGCCTTCGATGCGGCGGGCTTTCACTCCAAAGTGATCAGAGAGTATCTTGTCCGTTTGGGAGAACTCGTGCATGCCTTTTTCGGTTTGGAGGACATAGAGCAGTCCTTTTTCTGTCCATTCACAATCGAGTTGTTCTTCAGCGATCAGCCTGCGGTATTCGAGCATCGATGAATCAAGAATCGATTGGAGATGTTTGCCTGCTTCGAGCATCTGGCGCTGCGTGCAACGTTTGGCAAACTGCCAGATCCAGTTCCAGAGTGCGGGACTCAAGCGTGGTTTGACACGAAAGGGGGCGTTGGGGGTGAATAACGATTTGAGAGCGACGCGGATAGCCCCCGGTTCTGTGAGCGGCAGAACGTGTGAGGGGCAGATGTATCCGCAGTTTCCATGCGAGCAGGCGCCTGCGATTGTATTGCGATCTATAACGGTGACTTGCATACCTGATTTTGAGAGGTAATGCGCGCAGGCAATACCGATGACGCCGGCGCCGACGACGATTGCTGTTTCCGTTTTTGGGGACGAATTCATGCTGGCCCTGCGAGGGAAATGCCGTTGCGGAAAGGGTCGTCACGTTGCAGGATGAGTATTCCCTCCCCACAGATAAATGCGTTGCCCGTGATGGTGGGTATGATCTCACCGTTCGAACCTACGTGATAGGTGGCAACAAAACGGCTGCCGATAATGCTCTCTTGAATCCAGGATTCTCCTGGCATTAGTTTTCCATCTGCGGCCAGACAGGCGAGTTTAGCGCTGGTGCCTGTGCCGCAGGGTGAACGATCATAGGCGCCGCCCGGGCAATAGACGAAGTTACGGCTGTTTGCATTGGATGATTCTGCGGGTCCGAAGAATTCGATGTGATCGATTTCCTCACCATCTGCGCCAGTGATTTGCTGGCGTTCGAGTTCTGAACGAATCTGTAACGCGGCAGCGGTGAGCGGTTTCACATTTTGCAGTGTAAGTGGAACGGGTGTTTGTTCAATCAGGAAAAACCAGTTTCCTCCCCAGGCGATGTCGCCGACGATGGTTCCGAGTTCGGGAACATTCAGACTGACTTGATGTCGATAACGATAACTGGGGACGTTTTCAATGGCGACTCTATTGGGAGTCAGTAGATTGGCTTCAACGACGCCCACGGGGGTTTCCAATCGACAGAGGCCGAGCCCTACCCTGCCCTGATAGGCGAGCGTGGCGGCGACACCCATGGCTCCATGTCCACACATTCCCAGATAGCCGGTGTTATTGAAGAAGATGACGCCGGTCGCGCAGGTTGAATCTTCTGGTTCACACAGTAAAGCGCCTACGACTGCCTCGGATCCGCGCGGTTCATTGATGGCGGTGCTGCGAAAGTGGTCGTGGTTTTGTTTGAATCGTAACAGACGTTCGCGCAAGGAACCGTTTCCGAGATCGGGGCCCCCGCCAATGATCACTCTGGTTGGTTCACCCTCCGTGTGTGAGTCAATGATGCGCATAATTGTCTCCTGACAAATCAGGTGTTTGAACCGGGCCAGTTACTCCACCAGGTTCTGAACTGTTCCCATTGCTGCCGAATAAAAGTCTGCTGACTGGCGCTGAGCGCATCTGATTTGTAGAAATGGAACTCGTATTCGGGATAACCTTCGAGGACCATCAGGTATTTGTAGTACAATACCAGGTCCGGTCCTTCATCGTAGGTGGAAAGCACGTGGAGTGCTTCATCCAGTTCCATTGCGAGTTTTCTGGCTTCGGCATCGCCGGCGGCTGCCTGCGTACAGAGTTCGAGTAGGTGCAGGGTTTCTCTGGGTAATGCATTACCCACGCCTGTGATGGATCCGGTTGCGCCGCAGTGTACGTAGCCATGAAAGACTTGTGTGTCGACGCCTGCGATCAAAACAAGGTCCGGGTCTGTGCTGGTAATGTGTTCTGCGGCGTAACTCAGTGAATCCGGTCCGCCGAATTCTTTGAATCCCACGAGATTGGAATGTTCGCGGCGCAGGTCGAAGAAGAGATCGGCTTTTGTTTCAAAACCGTAGTAGGGACTGTTGTAAATCACTGCTGGAAGTTCCCCGCCTGCCTTCAGGATCGCTGCAAAGTGAGCGTGTTGTGCAGCTGGTGAGGTTCCCCGCGAAAGGACACGCGGTATGACCATGAGTCCGGCTGCTCCGATTTCTTTGGCGTGACTGGCAATGGCGACGGCGCGTTGTGTGTTCTGAGCTCCGGTGCCGACGACGACTGGGACACCTGCCGTGACGAGTTGGCGGACTCCTTCCATGCGTTGTTCGTCGGTCAGTAAAGGCCAGTCACCCATTGAGCCACAATAGACGACGCCTCGCATGCCTGCTGCGATCAGTTCACTTCCTTTGCGGGCCAGCGCTTCGAAGTCGGGTGTGCCCTGCTCCGTGCATGGTGTCATTAATGCCGGAATACATCCACGGAATATCTGTGCTTTATCGGTCATTTCAGTTCTCCCTGTTATGGTGTCGGCTGAATCAACGTGTTTGTGAGTGCCAGAATGCGGCACTATTACGTGTTTATTGATTAAAGGCTAATCATACGGTCATGTATTCGCCTTGTCTTGACAAAGAGTCGACAATCGACTTGAAAAAGCGCACAATTGGGGAAAGGAGAGATTGCGATGATTCATGAGTTTTTGAGCCAGTTAGATCCGCCGTTTACGGGCGAAGCGTTATTTGACCATCTGACGGATATTGTATTCTTCATCAAGAATGAACGTGCTGAGTATCTGGTTGTGAATCAGACGCTTGTGGAGCGTTGTGGTGTCCAGGACAAAGGGCAATTAATCGGTCGGACGGCGGCTGAAGTGCTGCGGGCTCCATTGGGTACGAGTTTTGAGGCGCAGGACCAAAGTGTTTTGCAGACGGGCATGCCCATTGTGTCACAGTTGGAGTTGCACATCTATGCTTCCGGGGATGTGGGTTGGTGTCTGACGTGTAAACAGCCTTTGCGAAAACGGAAGACTGGCAAAGTTGTAGGATTGGTGGGTGTTTCCCAGGACTTGCATGTGCCCGATCTGGAAACCGCAGAGTATCAACACCTGGCGGCTGCGATCTCTTATGCTGAGGAAAACTTGTCTGCGCCACCAACGGTTGAAGAGCTGGCTGAGATCGCTGAGATGTCTCATTATCAATTGAATCGGCGCATGCGTCATGTATTTGGTCTTACGACCGGTCAATGGCTGTTGAAGCTGCGGATTGATCGTGCCCGGCAGACGCTCCGCGAAACGGACACCTTGATTGCGTCGGTTGCCTTGAGTGTCGGCTATTCTGATCAGAGTGCCTTTACGCGCCAGTTTCGGCGTACGACGGGGATGTCACCTCGCGATTATCAGAAGTCAAATGAATTCCGGAGGGACTAAGACAATTGTTGCCCGTTTGCATTATTGTTATTGTGATACATGGTTTGAAGATATGAAGTATTCTATTTCACGAGAAGGAATGAGGGAGTATCCATGAGTCGGGCGTTGTTAGTGATCGATGTGCAGAATGAATATTTTACGGGGGCATTGCCGATTACCCATCCGGCGGGGCATCTGGAACAGATTTTAAAGGCGATGGATGCTGCGGCGGGTCGGGTGCCTGTGGTTGTGGTGCAACATCATTTTTCTGATCCGGATAAGCCGTTTTTTCAGAAAGGGACGTCGGGCTGGGAACTGCATCCCGAGGTGGCATCTCGTCCGCATGATCTGTTGGTTGAGAAAACACTGCCGGGCAGTTTTACCGGGACAGAGCTGGAAACATGGTTGCGCGAGAAAGGTGTGGATACCGTGACCATCGCCGGTTACATGACGCATATGTGTTGTGACACGACGGCCCGACAGGCGGTGCATCTCGGGTTTACCGTGGAATTTTTGAGTGATGCTACGGGTACATTAGCGCTTTCGAATTCTGCAGGCGATGTGACGGCGGAAGAATTGCAGCGTTCGATTCTGTGTGCGCAACAGATGATGTTGAGCGAAGTGTTGGATGTGCAGAGCTGGATAAAGCGACTGTGAAATAGTTCAGAGGTTGTCTGCGGGCTTTGCTTTGAAGAGAGACCGAGCATGACTAAAGTGACTCCTGAAATGGTTCGTTTGAAGTTAAGCCAGCTGGGTCTGGTTTTGTCTCCCGAGATTAATTATCGGCTGGAGACGATGTTCCCCAGGCTGGACGGGATTTTTTTGGATCGAAAGATCAGGAAAAAGTTCCAGCAGGTCAAGGAGATCGAACCATTACTGAAGGCGATGTTACTGAAAAATGAGCAAGTGCTGTTTGTTACGAAGGGGAAAATAGAGTATCACGAATCCATAGTGGTACTCACTAATTTACGGATGTTATGCATGCCTGTAAATAGTAAGGAAGTTCCCCATCAACCGTTCTGGTTCATCTACTATACGCAGGTTGTTGATCTGAAAAAAATTGATTCCTTTATCCCCAGAATCCGTCTCAAAGATGGTGGAAAGGTGAGTTTTCAAAGGTTTCAGGATATAGATCGTAAGACAATCAGTTCAGTTTCTTTGAACGCTGTTAAATTGCTGGAAGAGAAAGGCATTGATCCCTCGGTCTCGCAGTCGAGGGGAAATATGTGTAGTCACTGTTTTGAAGTTGTTGCGAAACACGAATTCGAGTGTGATGCCTGCGGAGCCACTTTCTGGGAACCGTTTGAAGTTGGGATCCGCAGTTTAATTTTTCCTTCCTGGGGTGACTTTGCCATGAAGGACTATGTCATCGCCTATAGTAAGCTTTCCTTCACGGTGTTCATCTGGGTTGGGATCGCATTTGCGCTTGCTAACGGCGAATTTTTCTATGCTGTTCTGGTGTTTGTTACGACCAATTGTGGCGATGCAGTGTTTACTTACAACAGCGCTATGAATGCTCGGTATTTAAAGCAACTACCAGACAATGATTAGCTCGAATTTGAGTAATGTCTTCGTCTCTGCTGCGTAGGATTTCATTTTCCGCAGTGCAGCGCCGGAAATCAACGTCGATTAATTGCATATTTCTCAACGATGTTTTCGTTAACTTCGATTCCGAGTCCCGGTCTGGTGGGTACCTTTACGAAGCCGTCCTTTTGCTGGAATGGTTGCTTGACGATTTCTGTGCGCCAGGGATTTTCTGATTGATCGAGTTCCAGCATCGGGGTATCGGTTGGGAATCCCCAGTGCGGATCAGGCATGAGTGCGAGCGTATGCACTGTGGCGGCAATGAGAATGGCGCCGCCCCAACAATGGGGGATACAACGTATTCCCGACAAAGCGGCGAGTTCGGAGATAAAGAGTGTTTCGCCGATGCCGCCGCACAGGCTGACGTCCGGTTGGATGATGTGCATGCATTTTCGATCAATCAGCTCTTTGGCGCTGGCGCGAGAATCGACGGCTTCGCCAGCCGCTAATGGCAACTCAAGTTTTTGTCTTAATTCTTCATATCCTGCATAATGGGAACCCTGTGGTAATGGTTCTTCAAAATACTCAAAACCTAACTCTTCTAATTTCTCACCCATGCGCATGGCCGATGACAGTGTATAGGCTGCGTTTCCATCGGCCATTAATTTGATATCTGGTCCCACTGCTTTACGGACCGATGCGGCTACAGCTGCTTCGCGTAAAACCGAATAACGTCCGATTCTCATTTTCAAAGCTTTAAAACCTTGCCGGACTAATTCTTCCGCCTCGCGGGGGTAATGGTCTTCTGGTTGTGCACCTTCCAGGTAATTCATGGCTGAGGCATAAACGGGGACCCGGTCGCGGAGTCTTCCGCCAAATAATTCTGCGACTGGTAAATTCAATGCTTTGCCTCGTATATCGTTGACCGCCATGTCGAGTGCGGCGACCGCGAGTGCGTTGCCAAAGTTCGGCCCCCACATCAAACGCCATAGCTTGCGTTGTTCGAGCGGATTTTGGCCGATGAGCCTGGGGGCGATTTGATTGTCAATCGTGTCACGGGAGCCGCTTACAGGGGCGGTCTCACCCCAACCTGTCAGCCCTGCATCGGTTTCAATTTTTACTAACAGCGTTCTTCTGAATTCATCAAGGGGAACGGAGACGGAAACGCCGAAGGGTCTTTTTAATTTATGCTTCAGTAAAAAAGTTTTGACGCCTGTGATCTTCAGCTTCGGCAGGTCTGTCTGCAGATTCGATGCGGCGGCCTGCGCGCTTGAAGGAGTCCCGGCAAAATAACCTGCTGCCAGGATGGCGCCCTTTTGTAATATTTCTCGCCGATTCGTATGAGAGGCTGGCATGACAACACTCCTTCTAAGATGATTTATTCAATGGCTGATTTGCAGTGAAAGTTCTTTCAGCCGACTTTTACAGATGACTAACGAGTGGAATTGATCCGATGTTCGATCGGCAAGTACTTCATTCTAACCATGTGCCTCGCTCTGAGGCCAGCGTGGTGAAACCTCGTTTCCTAATTATTACGCTGATGGCAATCTGGAATGAGATAGAGCAAGAAGTCCATCAGCTTATTCTGAGAATTTTTGAAATACATGAAAAAGCGATAATTATTTTGAACTGTTCAACGGTTCTGGTTATGATGTTTTTTTACACTTCAATGACGCTCTCAAAATCAGGAAGCATGGAAAATGAATGCAGTTGACAGTAACGCGGTTGAAACCAGATTAACGGAATTAAATCTTGTTTTGTCTCCCGCTATTAATTATCGACTGGAAACCATGTTTCCCAAGATTACAGGCATGTTTGCGAACGGCGCGATCAAGAAAAAATTCAAACTGGTGCAACGCATTGAACCATTAATGGAAGAGATGCTGCTGGATAATGAGGAAGTGTTATTCATTTCGAAAGGGAATCAATCCTCTGTTTCCGAACAGATTTTCATGGGAGTGCTCTGGGCACAAACGATTAATCATACGGTTGTCATCCTTACCAATTTACGGATGTTGTGTATTCGTACGAATGGTTCGGGGAAGCCGAAGCGCACGTTCTGGTCGATTTATTATAGTCAGATCAAAGAGCTGAAAAGCACGATTTTCGGGAATGCGAAAATCTGCCTGAAAGACGGTAAGAATCTGAATTATTCCGGCTTTCCCAAGATTGATCGCAACACCATGCGACAAGTGTTTCTGGATGCTTACCAATTGTTTGAGGAGAAAGGGTTTGATCCTGAAGTTTCACAATCTCGCGAAAAACTTTGCGGCCATTGTTATGAAGTTGTGCCGAAACACGATTACGAATGTGAAAGTTGCGGGGCTACGTTCTGGAAGCCAATGGAAATTGGCGTGCGTAGTTTTGTCTTCCCCTCCTGGGGTGATTTTGTGATGAAGCACTACTCGGTTGCGTTTGCAGAGTTTTTTGGTTTTATGTTTTTACTCTTACTTATTACGATTTCAATCTCTGAAGGCGAGTATGTTTTTGCTGGGATTCTATTTATCATTGCGAATACTTCTGATGCCTTGATTACCGCACAAATCGCCGCTAAGGGCTTGCACCTCAAAAGGGTTCCGGAAAAAGTTTAAGCAAATGCTTTTTGCTGTTACAGATTGTTGCAGTCTCTTACCGAAGCGGGGAGTGTTATGATGGCTAGACTTGTAACGACGGCGATTACTCGAATTTAATTTGGAATCAATTGAGCAAATTTATGGAATTTCGTTTTGAACAACTCGTTTCTGTTCCCCGTGAGACGCTGTTCCAGTTTTATGAAAATCCCGATCACTTGAACAATTTACATGCCGATCTTCCTGAATTTCGGTTGCTGCATCATGAGTCTTCCATTCGACCCGGTTCGACGGTCTGGGTCGAACAAACGCTTGCCGGCTGTATTCCCATGGTCATGGGGTTCCGTCATATCGTTTATGAACCTCCCTGCCTGTTTGGTGAGGAGATGATACACGGCCCTTTTTCACTATTTAATCATATGCATGAATTCGAAGAGGTGGGTGATAAGACTATCGTTCGTGATATACTTAATATCAGGCTCGCGTGGCCTTATGGGGGCGAGATTGGAACACGGCTGTTTGCAGCGGGCGCGATTCGTTCCCTGTTCGCGTTTCGCAACCGTACTTTGCAGCGTATGGCAGGCAGCGGCGAACTGGCAGCTTTAACGGCAGCAGATCAACGGGCAGGAACTTGATCAATGGAAGTGGCAACCTATCTTTTATTCGTTCTTGGCTGTTTGGGAGCCACTGATATTGCCGTTTATCATAGTTTTGCGCATGGGATTCGGTCGAATCCGGATTCTCGTTTCGAACTGATTGTGCATAGCTTGCGTGGTCCTACTTATGCACTCCTGTTTTTGTTGATACCGAATGTAACGCTGCATGGAATTTACTTCTGGTGTCTGATTGCTCTGTTTGTGATTGATGTCGGGATTTCGATTGTTGACTTCGCATTGGAAAGAGAGAGTCGTCGTTTTCTGGGCGGTCTGCCGAGTGGTGAGTATGTTTTACATATCATCATGGGAATGTTATTCGGGGCGCTGGTAACGGCAGTCTGTTTCGGCGCTTTGGAATGGCGGGATCTGCCAACTCAAATAGCGTATGCCCCCGCCTCAGTGCCGGATTTATTACGTCTGGTGATGGTCGTGATGGCGGCGCTGGTTTTGATTTCTGGAATCCAGGATGCGGTTGCCGCCTGTCGATTGACAGGTCAATCAGTGCGAGGGGATCAATTTTCTCATTCAAACGGAGCAAAACAGTAATGGGAATGTATCATGTCTTCTGGCAAGTCTCGCCGTGGCTGATATTCCTGGTGGGGTGCGCTGCTTTGTATTTGATTATGACCTGGCCTGCAGTGAACGGAAAATGGTGGCTGGTGGTTTCGATGTCTTTGATATTATTGACCGAAGCGTTTTCTCATCTGCTCCCTTACTTAGTTAATCATTCCGGAATCGATGAAGGCGGGAATATGTTGATGGGACCTGACGAATATTCGCATTTCTGGAAATACGGGATGATTCTGGCTTCGCTATCAATGTTTGGTAAGCTGTTATTTATAGTGGCTGTGTTTCAGTTGCGTACTCAGTTGAGAAAAATTCTGGTGCGTTTTTCTCCTGATAGCGATGTGAGGTAAAACCTATGCAGCGAATTCAACCTGTTTTATTCCACAACAAATTTATCATTCTTTTATTGAAAGTGAATTAATGGGTTATATTCAAATTTTCTACACTATCAACGGGTTTGTGATCGCGATGATCGCGGTTGCGATGTTGGTGATCGTTCTCAGGTGGCCTGCAAACAAAGCTCAGACCTGGTTCATTCTATTTCTGCTGATCGCTGTTTTAACAGGGCTCTATTATTGTGGCCTGCATTTGATGTATCATTTTGCGGATGGAGATTTCTTGGAGAAGTTTCGAGAGTCGATAAATCAATTGAACATTCTGATTTCTTCTATCAGGACGTTGGGTTATGTTTTCCTCATGATTGGCCTGATTCAGTCAGGGAAACTGTTTCGTGAATCCAAACGGAAAACGCCTACGGAAATCGAGCTTTGGGAAAATTAAACTGCATTCGAGATCAGGATTGATGTCAAACTTATATCATAAGTACCGATATGGTGGGCGTTCGATGAGGGAGGTAAAACCTATGCAGCAAATCGATCTGATTGTGCTTGTTGCAATCGTACTTTTTTTGCTGGTGATGCCTTTTGTTATCAAGGGGTGTCTGGCAGACCTGTATCGTCATAAAGAGGGTTCGGGTGGGAAATCGGGAGTGATGGCCGGGATGATGCTGGAGATGGATCGCATTGTGAACCCCGCGGGTGCTCATGTGAGTGAGGCGAAAGAAGTGGAAACTCGTGAAGATGAAGTGGGAGGGGATTAGATACTGCAAATCAAAATTCCAAAGTGGAAGCGCAATTTGTGAGTGGAACAAGGTTCGGCAATAAGAATGAATTCTAAAGACCGGCTGATTTATGTGTTGTATGCGGTTTCTGCGATTGGTTTGATGCCGTTCGCGCAGTGGGGTGTGCTGGCGAAGTATGGCAGTGGTTTCTTTTTCGTGTTTACGATGTTTTATCTATTTTTGTTTCTGGCTGCTGTTCTGTCATTGCCGGTGTTGCTGGTACGTGTTTGCTTCAAACGGTATCGCACTCGGGCCCTGCCCTGGTTACTGCTCGCCCTGTTTTATCTTCCTTGTTATGTGGTGGGTAGTTATCTGGAAGATCAAGTCTGGGTGTCAGGGTGGGAAGCGTTCACCGAACGGAGTTTGCCTTTGACCCAGGCGATTAAGGCATATGAACGCGATCACAGCGCGCCGCCAAAGAGACTGGATGATCTAGTGCCCGATTACCTGTCCGTTGTTCCGGATACGGGCATCAGAGCATGCCCGGAGTTTCATTATCATTCGGACTCGCCAACCAGAAATGAATACGATGGGAATCCGTGGGCCATTTCCGTGTGGACACCTTGTATTGGAGTTGGCTTCGATCAGATGCTGTATTTTCCGAAGCAGAACTATCCCAAACGCGGCTATGGTGGATGGCTGGAACCGGTGAAGGATTGGGCCTATGTGCATGAGTAAAGGATGTAGGAGTGAATTGAAATAGAGCGGTACTCCAAAGTGGAGTGGTCGATATTCTACTTGACCTTTCAAAAAAAAGGCCTGGTACTACACGATTGTGTAATGGGTTGGTATGTTGACTTGTGTATGAATTTGCATGTAGATTAATAGAACCGATTGGCTTGCTTGTTTCTACTGAATCTGGCAGAGAACAGGCATGCAATCAGGATTTACAATTTCCAGAGAATCTCAGCAGAAGAACGACATCAAGATGGATGAAGAAGAAGAACTGTCAAAACTAAAATGGATTCTGATTGCAGGAATCGCTTTTTTGGTATCGGGGTATCTGTCATTTCAGGAACTTAAATTTGCTGTGTGGGGTACTACTGCAGAAGCCGAAGTGGCACGCACATTTGAAACCAGAAATTCTCGAAAGGGTGGTAGCCTACTTGCTGTGGAATATACGTTTACAGACAAAGAGGGGAAGCATCACAGTGAACGTGACGATGTCCCCAGCAGTTGGCCGACTCCCGGACCGAAAGTAAACATTCAATATTTGCCCGGCGTCGAGGATTCATCTCGTCTCGAAGGACACTCCAGTAAAGTAGCGGTGTGGATCTTTCTCGGTTGTTGTGCCTGGCTGTGTTATGCCGGGTTCCAGTTGTATCAGCTTGCAAGTGAAGCGGTAGACGGACCGCCTCGGCGAAGAAAAAGATGATCACAGCAGTGCGCGAACAGGAATAAGAGTAATAAAACACTATCGAAAGCTGATCAGATCTCTGTGTCGAATTAGGATACTCATATGGCGCAACGCAAACGGGATACCTCACTGGGTGAAGGAGTCTATTATGCTCCCGGTGATTATATCGGGATCTGGCGTCGCATCGTCATTCTCGTCGTTGATCTTGTAGTGCTGTATGCCATCTATTATTCATCTGCGTCTCTCTGCATTGCTTTGACGAATGATCTTACCGATACGTATTTTCTCTATTATTATCTTTTTGTGTGGGCCTATCTTACGATTCTCAAAGCTTCGAAATTGCGAACCGCAGGTTATTGGCTTGCCAATGCGCGGATTGTCAATCTGCGTGGAAAGAGGCCCTCCGTTTTTCGTATGACATATCGTCTGTTGTTTTGGTTAGTCGGTCCCTTTGTTTTCATATTTGATCTGATGTGGGTCGCTACAGATGATGATCGACAGACATTACGCGATCGATTTGCTGGTACCTGCGTAATCAAAAACAATGCAGAATCAATGGGGACCGCTGAAATTCATATGACTTACTATAGTGCGTTAGGTTATAATCTGATGTATCCGCGTGTGACGCGAATCAAATCTGATGAAGGCAAACCAGTCATAGAGGAAAGTGAAGCGCACTAAACACTGGTGATTAAAACGGGGCTCCTGTTTCCATCTGATCGTTTTGAAAAGAGTCATGGCATTACATTTACCGGTTGGAGTTAGTTTATGCGAAAACTGGCGATTGGCAGATTGACTGGTGTTGTGCTTGCTTTGCTTTCGATAATGAGTGCCGTTTTCTTTTATTCATCTGCGAATTATATGTTTGAGCAGTTTCAGAAATGGACGACTGCTCGTCCCATGATGACGGAGATTGATTTCTCACAGCCGGGGACGATCACTGTTCCTTTTCGCCAGACATGCAGCATTTCACATGGTGAGGGAATTTTTCTGGATCATGATGTTAAGGATGAGAATGGCGCTCTTCCCGTCGGGCTATTGTCAGGTTTGTCAGCCAGGATTGTGATTCATGATCAAGAGGGAAAAGAAATCGTCCGAAGATCGTTAATCGATTATCGAGATCAGCCTTTGGGTAGTCGGATCGTACGAGTTGCTCCTGGGGAAATTCTGCTGGCTGATCTTCCCACATTCAAAACGAGGCAATACACGGCGACCATTACGATTGACGAAGGACTGCCTGCATTGGCTGGGCTGCCGCAGACGATCTACGCGAAATACCAGTTGTGTGGTTGCGAACAGATGGCAGGAGCAATATTTAGTTTTTATTCATTCAGTGCCGGTTTTATCGGGCTGATTGCTGTTTTGGTCGTGACGCCCGGATTGTGGCACAGTGGTATCTGGCGCGATGTGAAAGTTGAAGTGAAACCTGAGAGTGATATGTCATGAGTTTACAGCAGGAAATCGCGGTCTGGAATGGGAAGTCGGTTGAGGATCTGGAGGAGATTTACGAGCGGCACGGTTCGGAAACGGGGGTGGGGGTAGAACTTGTACTACTTCTGAAAGAGCCTGCGTTGCAACGGGGCGTCAGCTGGTTGCTGAAACGGTATCTGGAAGAGGGTAAGGGTGGCGCGTTATCAACGGATGATCTGAATCGGGTTTTTGAATCGTTGTCGGATCTGGAAGAGTGGGAATCGAAACTGCATCTGCTGCAAAGTCTGCCATTTCTGACGATTGGGAAACGGAATGTCAAACGTGTGGAATCGTTTTTGCGAGGCTGTGTGGAGAGTGAAAATAAATTTGTGCGGGCCTGGGCTTATAATGGTTTCTATGAGCTGGCGCTGCAGCATCCGAAGTATCAAACTGAAGTTGATCAGATTCTGGGTCATGCGATGCAGGATGAGGCAGCATCGGTCAAAGCGCGGATTCGGAATATCAGGAAGGACTTGAAATGAGGAAAGTATTACTGACGGGATTCGAAGCATATGGAAATACGCCGACTAATCCGGCAGAGTCAGTGGCGAGAGTCTTAGACGGCACTGCTGTTGGTGATGCTGAGATTGTTGCCCGGATTGTACCTAATGTATTTTTTGAATGTATCGATTTTGTTACAAACCTGATTGCCGAAGTCCAACCGGAGCTGGTGATCATGCTGGGCGAATACGGTGGTCGGGCGATGATCACCGTGGAACGGCTGGCGCAAAACCTGAATGATGCGACCCGCTACGGGTTGGCGGACAATGCGGGTTGTGCTTTGCAAGGACAACCCACGGCGGTCGAGGGACCTGCGGCGTACTACGCCACACTGCCGCTGCGTGCGATGGTCAAGGGGATGCGGATTGCTGGTATTCCTGCTGATATCTCGGATGCGGCTGGTACATTCTGTTGTAATCATCTGATGTATGGAATTCTGCATCACATCGCTACAGAACGATTGCCGATTCGTGCTGGTTGGATTCACCTGCCCCATTTGCCTTGTGTGGCTGCCCTCGATGAGAATCTGGGGGCTCCCAGTATGTCGGTCGAGACCTCGGCCGCGGGAGTCAGGTTGGGGATTCAGGCTGCTCTTGAAAATTCTCAGGATATTGAAGATGCGAGTTTTTCACGGTTACAAATTTAATATCGTTTTGAAATGAACTTGATGGGATCCAGGGTGTTGTTACTGTAGCGTCAGTTGATGACGCCGAATAATAAATAAAAAAGGAGTTGATGATGGATTTGCAAATGCTGACAACGTTCTTTATGTGGTGCACGATTTTCAATGGGGGCATTCTGATTTTCTGGACGGGCTTTTGTCTGTTCGCGCCCGATTTAGTGTATCGCACGCAAAACGCGTGGTTTCCGCTGCCGCGGGAAACTTTTAATGTGGTGATCTATGCGTTTATTGGTGCTTTTAAGCTGATCTTCCTGGCCTTTAGTCTGGTGCCTTATGTGGCGATGTTGATGATCGGGTAAACGGATTTAAGAGAAATTTGCAGCAGCATGACACAAAATCAATTTCAAAATACATCCGGTCCCCTGCCCGGCGAACGGGACTTCGATCCTTATGACGGTGACCTGGATGCGCAGTCTGCATGGAGGAACTTTGGCGGGTTGACTCTGGCAGAGGCGTACCGGAAATTTTTGGAGCATCCCGGAGCGTACTCAGAAGATTTCATGTGGATGGGGGGCAAGGCGTTTGTCTATTATTTCCCGGTGCTAGAACGCTATCTGCTGGTCACCCCGGTCTGGAGTGAAGAGAATGGAAGTGAGTGGTGCCAGATATTGGGGCTGGGATCTCCAATTCAGTGCCAGTTTACCGAAGACTGTCTGCCGGAAGTTCGGGAACTGGTACCGCGTGTAATGGCGCTGATTACTCATGTGAGAGATGCGATCGACGTTTACGTTTCCAGCGGGCATCCCTACTATTCCAACCCGGAAATCCATCAACATGTTAGCGAAGAATGGGATCAGCTGGAACAGCACCTGCAGAAGTTTGAGGATGGTTGAACGATGAATCAGAATGAAGAAACCTTCGATAAAGTGAAGTTGCAGGTAACTGTGTGTGCTTCTTTTGTGCTGGTATTGGAAATCCTTTAATGCGTCGCAGGGTTATTGGGAAGTAGAGATTGACAATGAGGGTCCTCGTCTGGCTTTGGTGCTCCGCCTTGTGGATTCCGATTCAAAAAGCCTGAGCCGCCGGATTGTGTTCAAGGGCATAGAGGCCAGCGGAGTGAAGTTGGGTACGTTCAAGCTACCCGATGATGCATACAAAATGTCGGGAATGAGCATGACATTTCGGGATGTTACGTTGCGTCCTGGTCGTGTGAGGTTTGAATTTCAGGGGCACGAAATTGACATCATGGTGAGTGCTATTTCGATTGATGGTATGAGCTATGCGTGGGATCAGCTTGAACCAATTGAGATTGTGGAATGATTGGCTCTCGTTAGAATGAACTATGCACAACGAATCTGTCGTTCGAATTAGTCAAGCATAAATTACCCAGGCGCGCTCATGCTTATCTGCCTGTTGAAGAATCGCTTATCTAAGTGGGAATCCTGTCTATTGAATTAAGAAAAAACTTAAATGAGACCTCATCACAGGCTGGGTCTAGACTATAGTCTATAAAGGATCATTGCCTACTCATCACTTCAGCATTGCCGGTGTGGCTGCTGGGCCCCGTTTTCCGCCGAATGAATGTATTTTGAACAAATGGCTCTCTCCCCTGACGAATTTGATTCTGATTCTGATTTGATCTTACTGACGGGGGCGACAGGTTATGTTGGTGGACGATTGCTACAGACGCTGGAACAGCGTGGGGCACGTCTGCGTTGCATGGCGCGGCGTCCGGAAATTCTTCTTCCGCGGGTGGCTACATCCACAGAAGTGGTCGCCGGTGATGTCCTGGATCGTGAGAGCCTGGGTCCCGTACTGGAAGGTGTGAAAGTTGCCTATTATCTGATTCATTCCATGGGCGCCAGTGGTTCGTTTGAAGAAAACGATCGACTGGCGGCGCAGAATTTCGCAGAGGCGGCCTCTGAAGCGGGTGTGGAACGCATTATCTATCTGGGAGGCCTGGGGAATGAAGATGAGGAGCTTTCTGCACATCTGCGAAGTCGTCAGGAGGTGGGCGAGATCTTAAGTGCGCGTGGTGTGCCCGTGTTGGAGTTCCGCGCGTCGATTGTGATCGGATCGGGAAGTCTTTCCTTTGAGATGATTCGTTCTCTGGTGGAACGACTGCCGATCATGATTACGCCGAAGTGGGTCATGCGTTCTGCCCAACCCATTGCGATCGAAGATCTGATAATCTATCTCATCGCGGGATTGAATCGTTTCGGTTCTCAGAGTCGGGTATTTGAAATCGGTGGTGCCGACCAGGTCTCCTATGCTGACATCATGCGTGTTTATGCACGGTCTCGTGGTCTGCGGATTCGGATGATTCGGGTGCCGGTGTTGACGCCTTATCTCTCCAGCCTGTGGTTAGGGCTGGTGACTCCCTTGTATGCCCGAATTGGGCGTAAGCTGATCGAGAGCATTGTGCATTCGACGGTTGTGCGAGATAAGAGTGCGCTCCAGGAATTTGACCTTGAGCCAATGGGTATCGAAGCTGCTGTCAGGCGGGCACTGGAGAATGAAGACAATGCGATCGCGGAAACGCGCTGGTCGGATGCGCTTTCATCTTCGGGGGCTCTTCCTGCCTGGACGGGAGTCCAATTCGGTAGGCGCATGATAGACTCACGGAGCATCGAGGTCGACGTCCTTCCGGCTGTCGCCTTTCAGCCGATTCAGAGGATTGGCGGGGATACCGGCTGGTATGCCTGCAACTGGTTATGGCATCTGCGCGGGATACTGGATCTTCTGGTTGGTGGAGTTGGTATGCGACGTGGACGTGCGCATGATGAAAACCTGCGTGTGGGCGACACGATCGACTTCTGGCGCGTCGAATCCTACGAGCCGGAGCATCGATTACGATTGATCGCTGAGATGAAACTTCCGGGTCGCGCCTGGCTCGAATTCGAGGTAACAGGGAATGGTGAATCTTCCCGGATCACACAGACTGCGATTTACGATCCTGTAGGTCTGTGGGGACGCATATACTGGTATGCTGTCTGCCCGCTGCATTACTTTGTCTTTTCAGGGATGCTGCGAAATATTGCGAAAGCTGCCTTGTTGAATGACGAGCGAACACCTGCCGAAACTTCACAGTAAACTATCAGAGACCGATCTCTCCCCTGCTCTGCTTAGTCTGTTGGCCGTTTCAAAATGTTGTTGTTTACGATGCCCGTTTTTCCGCTGATTGAGAGGACTTTGTCTTCGGGGTTGATTGAGATCGCGGTGTTGCCGAACAGGCTGGCGGGGCTGGCGGAATTTTGAACCACGAAGGCTGCTTTATGGAACTGGCTGATTTTGTTCCCGGTCGCGAAAATATTTGCCTCGGAGGCCTGTAGCGCGTGTCGCCAGCTATGGATTTTATTGTCGTTCATCGTGAGATCTGATCCGGGCAGTGCCCAGATCGCAAAGTTGGGTGGTCCGAACTTGCGTAAAGAGGTGCCTGCAAATTCGTTGTTCTCAGCGCGGACCTTGCCAGCGGCGCGGATGCCGGCGACACCGCCGCCGCGAATGGTGTTGCTGGTCAGAGTGACATCGGCGCCGTTAAAGACCATGACAATTGGTGGCAACCCATTTTTTTGCGAAAGTTCGTTGCCTGACAGCTGTACGGTCCAGCCTGCGTTAACGCCGACGGCGATCTTTCCGTTGTCAATGATGCGGTTATTGATCACTGTGGATCGACCGGATTCGCAGGTGGCGAATCCGATGCCGGAGGATTTATTGTGATGGCAATGGTTGTTGATCAACATGGTTACAGCGTCACTTTGCTGGCCAATTCCGGATTGACCGTTTTCGTAGCATTCGTTGCCGAGAATGGTTGGCGTGGCGTGTGTGCGCGAACCGATGCCGGCCAGTTTGTTTTTATAACAGCGATTGTTACGGATGGTTGGTGAGGCTTCTTCACGCGTGCCGATGCCTGCCATTTCGTTTTCATAACATTGATTCTCTTCAATGACGGGTCGCGTGTGGGCGCCGGTACGAATGCCGATGCCGGCACGGCGGTTTTTAAAGCACTTGTTTCCACGGACGAGGGCTCGGGAACCTTCACTGATTCCGATTCCGGCGCGGATGTTTTCGTAACAGGTATTGTTGATCACGGTGGGACTGGCGTCGTCGTGTCCGATGCCTGCATAGAAATTTTCGAAACAGTGGTTTTGTTCAATGATGGCTGTCGACTTCTGCATCGATCCGATGCCGCCACCCATATTTCGATAACAGAAATTGCGATAAACGTGAGGAGCGCAGCGTTTGCCGGCGACTCCCTGAATCGCGATTCCTGTGTAGCCGATATGATGTACGATGTTATTTTTGATGGTACAGGTAACCCCGATCACGCCAATTCCGGCTGTGCCAGGTTCGCCGATATGTTCGTGTGACTGTTGTTCGCCTTGCGTGGCGTGATGCTTGTTCCATTTGTCGTCGTCGTACTGACCGACGTTGGTTACGGTAAAACCGTCGAGAGTTGAGAAGGGAGCCATCGTTACACCTGCGCCTGCGCCCTGCTCTCCGCCGCCATCGATGATTGTTGTCTCTGCTCTTTTCAAACCGATTTTACCTTTAGTCTCATCGCCGGTACTTTTTAGAGTGAGACCCTCTTTCAATAGAATACGTTCTTTGTAGGTTCCTGCAGAAACCAGAACGGTGTCGCCTTTACTGGCTACATCCACGGCGGCCTGAATCGTTTTATGGTCCGCTGGAACACTGAGCGTGTCAGCGGCTAAGTGTGTGACCCCCCAAAAGGGGGTGAAGAGCACTAGAAGCCCCTGCAGAGGGAGACGGGAGAGGTTTGACAGTTGATGATTGTTGATTGAGATCATGACAGGCTTCTCTCTTCCATTATGAAACGGGTCTATTATGAAACTGGCCCATTGTAAAACGGATTCATAGTCGCGAGGTTTGTCTTCATCGCCGACGGATGTCGCACTCTTTTAAACTAACAGGTTCAAAAGTCAGGTCAAGCGAATCTCTGAATTCAGTGCTTTCAGTCTTTTGTTTGAGGGGCACGCAAATGATCAGTAAATTCTTGACAGCGGATTTCGTGGTGTCATAATGTTTTTTTGTGCGGGTGTGAACTGATTTTCAATCGCTGGACCGGGGGGTTACGAATTTACATCAATGAAGGGTAGGTTTTCGCATGATTATTTACGGCTCGCGAATGTACTTTAAAGAAAACGTTGTCGACTACGTTGGCACTTGTGAACAATGCGGTTACTACACGAAACAGCAGAGTTATGTGGGTCGGAAATTTGGGCACATTTATTGGATACCGCTGTTTCCGCTTGGTGCGCGCTCACAGATATTGAATGAGTGTGGGAACTGCAGTACGGGAACTCATATTCCTCTCAAGGATATGGAACCGATTCAGGACGAGGTTCGAAACAATTTCAAGGAGTGGATAGAACATGTTCAAAACGGGAAGAACGAAGTGCAGCTGGCTGGTGACGAGGAGCCCATCAATGTGGGCATCCTGCTAGCGGGGGCGTTGGAAAATCTGTATTGCCTGCAGGAGATTACCGATGTCAACTCTGTTTTGGCTGTGTTGAAATCGAACGAGATGCATCATGAACATGAAGTTGTGTCCGCCCGCTGGCACGAATTGCAGGGGAATCTGGATCGGGCGATCGCCAGTTATCAGGCGGCGCATAAACTAAGTCCCGAAGATCTCTACATCCTTTTTAACTTAGGCAGAATGGAACGGCTGCTGGGAAAAGACGAGTGTGCGCTGGAAGCATTTCATAAATGTCTGGCGATTGAACCAAAGGCTCTGGATGTGGTGATTGAGATCGCCGGGATTTATGAAAACAAGAATGACTTTCCCAAGATCGTGGAAACGTATGACAAGATTTACGATTTACGGCCGGATCTGATAAGCGAAAAAGGGATGAAAAAACTGTATAAAAAAGCGTGTAAAAAGTCAGGGATTCAAGGTAAGTATTTGTAATTGACTTTCACCGGAACTCAATTTCTTAAATGTGGTTCAATTTAAAACGCGAGAAAGGCAGAGACCGAAATGGCAGCAGCGAGACGAACGGTTACTCAGGATGAAGGCACGTCAACGACGAAAGTCATTGCAATGCTCATGGTTGCAATCGCTCTTGTTGGCTGGGCGTTTGCCGCAGCCGCTTATGCACATGTAGAAGAAGGTTGGCGAATGAATCAGGCTGATCGCGTCAGTGAAGAGGGCGAAGCCAGTGGTTCTGATGAAATAAGTCAGGACGATCGCTTTGAAGATGGAATTAATATCCAACGTGAATCGAGGTCCTCTTTCAGGGACTTCATTTGGAATGCGTTTCGTCAAATCCCGAACTTTTTTTCTGTGGTTGCGTTTAATTTTCAGCATCGATTGTGGCTGGTGATTCTTATAGCTGTGCTGGAAGGAGGCGCCCTGTTTCTGGGTTATGTGATGGGAAAAATTGATTGAGCGTAGTCAAAGTTTTGTGATTGTAGAACTCTCAGTTTAGTTGGCCTAATTCCGATTAGTTCATTGATGTCTCTGGCAATTATATCTATCACCGCATTCAGTGGATTTGCAACAATGAATCAAGAAGAGTATCAAAGACCCCAGCGCAGAGAAAAACGCAGGTCCCCTGCGAAAAAAGTTGAGGCGGAGGGGGCCACAAAATCAAAGACCGAAAAACCGAAATCAAAATCAAAAACAAAGCAGAAAAAAAAGAAAGACGAGGAGCTTTCAACTCATAAGGTGATTGCGATGCTGATGGTCGCAATTGGTCTGTTTGGCTGGGCCTGTTTTGCAGCCGCTTATGCTCATGCAGAAGAAGGCTGGCGATCTAACGAAGCGGAGAAGTTTGCTGAAGAGAATAGTGATATTGAATCTGATGATTCACGATTTGGCAGACGATCCCGAGCAAGAAGTGCCATGATCATAACAGTATTCGTGGCGATGAAGGATTTTGTGCTGAATGCCTTTCGTCAAATACCGAATGTGTTTTCTGTGATTGCGTTTAATTTTCAACATCGGTTGTGGCTGGTGATTTTATTCGCGGTGCTGGAGGGGGGCGCGGTGTTTTTGGGTTACCTCATGGAAAAGGTGGGCGAAAGTTTTGTTGACACTCCGAAATATTAGACTTATTTCATTGATGGAGTCTGCTGTGTATTCAAGGCAGGTGTTATTTAGCGTTGTGAGGAAAATTGAACGCCATTGCAAAATCTTTAACGATCTTCGCCAGTTGAGAAACAAGGTTGTGCACGCAGAGGGTTACTCTTTTTCTGAGGACAGGAAAAACAGTATCTTAATCTGTCAATCAGACTGTCGAACTACCTTGATGAATTGGCTGGGAAAGGATGATTGGCCAGGGTTTCTGATTGTTTGGTAGTGGTGAGAGGTTGGTTTTTTATAATCACTGGGGGCGAGCCACCAGTACCACCAGTACCACCAGTACCACCCGGATGGGACATTTTTAATATGACATAAGGCACTCGAATGATGAGTATGTTTTTATGCACGAGGTGAAGAGTGTGAGCACGTTAACCATTGGTTATGAAACAAACGACTCCCGAATGGGATCTTTTGATAACTCTATCAGAGTAAGAACACCTAGGACTGTTCCAAAAGGCATGAAAATACAACTAATACCACTCACGATCTGACAGAATCGATAATTCGATTTTGCTTCGAGATAACGCGAACACATAAACATTGAGATAGCTAGAGCCACACCACAAGAAATAAATATCAGTGGAATAATGGTAAACACTAATCCAAATATGAATGGAGGAGCAACATCCTCGGATTTAAAACCACCTGCCATAATGGCAATTCCGATAATGAGATGTATGCATGGGAATAGCGAAAACAAAAACATAATCACGCCTACGATCTTATAAAACATTGCTAACAGGCCTATGTTATCTTGTTTTTCAACCATGATTAAATTCCTGTGATCATACAATTGTTATATGTGACCAAGCTGTAGTGAGAACCGGCGATGGTCGTCAACGCATTGTGGTAAACGACATTGTAGCAATTGAAATTCAGCTGCCAAGCTTTTAGTGTCGCAGGGTTGTTGTCAAACAAGAGGAAACTGTCTGGCTATTTGGTCGAATGAGATCTAAAGAATCGATCTCTCATTACCGAAAACAGGACGATCACGATTGATTGTTCTGTTGCTCTGTCAGATTCCTGCTCGCTGTGCTCGGCCCGAATTGCATTCGGGCTTACCCGTCTTTCATGATCACTGGTGGCGATCCACCCAGTACCACACGGACGCATTTACGTGTTTTGTGTGGGGTTTATGCAGTTCCGGATATTCATCTCGAGGTCTGTGTGGCTATGGCATAAAATGTGTGGCTGGTTTTTTAGGTGACTTCTTTGCTGATTCTCTGGTAGGCGGCATCAAGTTCTTCGTCGGTCATGTTTTTGATGTCTTCGGGGGAGATTTCGTTTACCCATGGATCAGGTTTAAAGCGGATTGCTGATTCGGCGCCAATGAGTTTGTCGATGCGTTCGCGGGCGTGCATACGGTCGCGCGTGCTTGATTCTGGTGAATCGATGATGCTGCGATAAAAGTAGAAGGAATCTGCGCGGTGCTGTTCCACTGAGATTTCCAAACGTTCCAGCATTTCCCGGCGGGCACTGCTGATGTAACGTTCGACGGAACGGGGGCTGAGATGGAACTGATCGGCGATGGCGGTTTTGATTTCGGAAGAATATCTTCCGAGACCAATCATTTTTTTAATGAGCCGCAAGATTAATGTTCGTTGTTCTTTTGTCATACGCTGTCTGGGTTTTGGAGTGGGTTGGGAGGTGTTCATGAATTGGTTTCCTGTTTTATGCTGGTGGTCTGTCAGTTTGATAACGCACAGGTTGCATCATGCGGAAGGGCGCGCCGGGGTCAAGCGAATTTTTTTGATTGAAACGTGGAAGAGAGTTGGCGAAATGTTATTAATCGCGGGGTCATATGAGTCGAAGTGTGACCGAAGGCCGTCGATGAGATACGAGACAGCGGGAACTGGTGACGATTTTGCAGGTGAAGAGTTTCAAAACACAGAGACTTTTATAGTGCTGAGATCTTCAGTGTTCGTAAAAAGCAGTGTGCAAAAAACGCATCACGCGCGCGACGCGCATCAACGCATGATGGGATTTCCGATGAGCGAGTCAAGAGCGAAAGTGAGCAGTAGATTGAGGGGCGTGGCGCGGTTTAATAAAGTCGCGGCGAGGTCAAGTTCAGTTTTGTTTCAAACGAATACTGACGCTGGCGGCGTGAGCGGTGAGGCCTTCTTTATCGGCGAGGAGGCAGATGCCAGGGGCGTCGTTTGCCAAAGCCTGCTGGTTGTAGGAGATGACGGAAGAACGTTTGAGGAAATCAATCGAACAGAGGCCATTGGCAAAGCGGGCGGTGCCGCCGGTGGGCAGTACGTGCGATGGGCCGGCGTAATAATCGCCTGTCGCAACGGGGGTATAATGGCCCATGAAGATCGCGCCGGCATTTTGGATTTTAGCAAGCAGTTGTTCTGGATCGTTCGTGGAAATATGAAGATGTTCGGGAGCCAAGAGATCGGTATAGCGGGCTGCTTCGTCTTCGTCGCGTGTGAGAATCAGGGCGCCGTAGTCGAGCAGGCTTTGGCGTGCCAGATCGCCGCGCGGGAGTTCGTTGAGTTGCTCGATCAGCGCGGTACGGACGGCTTCGATGAGTGGTGCATGCCAGGTGATGAGGACTCCCGAACCGGGGCTGTGTTCGGCTTGCGAGATCAGATCGCTGGCGATGAATTCCGGGTTGGCGGTTTCGTCCGCCAGGACGATGACTTCACTGGGGCCGGCAATACTGTCGATATCGACTTCGCCGAACACGTGACGCTTGGCGAGGGCGACGAACAGATTACCGGGGCCGACAATTTTATCAACGCGTTCTATGCCTTCGACACCATAGGCGAGTGCTGCGACGGCTTGTGCACCGCCGACACGATAAATTTCTGTGATGCCCAGTTCATAACAGGCGGCGAGGATGTCGGTGTTGTAGCCTCCGAAATCGGTGGGAGGCACGACGACGACGATCTCTTTTACGCCTGCAGTTTGTGCGGGGATGGCGGTCATCAGGAGTGTCGAGGGATACGCGGCTGCACCGCCGGGAATGCAGACTCCGACGCGTTTCAATGGCAGATAGCGTTGTCGCAATTCGACGTGGGCCTCCCCTGCCTCGCGGGTGACTTTGACATCATCGGGCAGGAGCGCGGATTGGAATTCGATAATGTTATCGCGAATGGTGCGGAGCGTTTTCAGGTACTCCGCATCGGCCTGTTCGTGAGCGGTTTTGAGTTCTTCAGCCGAGACACGCATGGTTTCGGGTGTGAGTTTTTTTTGGTCAAGTTTTTCGGAGTAATCGAGGAGTGCATGGCGTCCTTTATCTCGGACATCATTGCAGATACGTTCGACGACTTCCTGTGGCGAGAGGGGTTCGCCGAAGAGTTCGATCGTGCGTTGACGTCCGGCTTCGGAGACGATGTTGCCGCGCGGGCTGAGTTTTTCGCGGAGTTCGCTGAAGAGCGCGGTGGCGTCGTCGCGGGTGCAGTCGATGGTTGTGATGTTGAGATCGCTGTGTGTCATTGGTCTGTACTATATGAGTCTGTATTATGCGATGCCGGGAACGGGAAAGTTTTGGGTGAATTCCCCAATTTCCCCTTTGACGGCTTCAATATTGGAATCATTATCGGGATCACTCAGGACGCGGAGAATCCAAGCACCGACTTTTTTCATTTCGTCTTCCTGCATGCCTCGCGTGGTGAGGGCGGCGGTGCCGATGCGGATGCCACTGGGGTCGAGAGGTTTGCGTTGATCGTAGGGGATCATATTTTTGTTGACTGTGATGCCTGCTTTGTCGAGTGCTTCTTCGGCGATTTTTCCGGAGAGGTCGATTGCGGTGACATCGCAGAGCATCAGATGGTTGTCGGTTCCGCCGGAAGCGAGTTTGATGCCGCCTGCCATCAGGGTTTCTGCCAATGTTTTGGCGTTCTTGACGATTTGCTGAGCGTACTCTTTGAACGAAGGTGCGATCGCTTCTTTGAAGCAGGTTGCTTTGCCGGCGATTACGTGTTCGAGTGGACCGCCCTGAATTCCGGGGAAGACCTCTCGGTTCAAGTCTTTGGCATATTTCTTTTTCATCAAGACGAAACCGGAACGTGGGCCTCGGAGTGTTTTGTGTGTGGTGGATGTTACGAAGTCGGCGACTTCGACGGGGTTGTTGTGTACGCCTCCTGCGACGAGTCCGGCGTAGTGCGCCATGTCGACCATCAGGATCGCGCCGACTTCCTGGGCGATTTCTGCAAACTTGGGGTGATCGATTTCGCGGGGATAAGCAGAGGCACCGGCGATGATCATTTTCGGTTTGTGTTCGCGGGCGAGTTTAGCTACCTGGTCATAGTCGATCTGGTGGTTGTCTTCCCGTACGCCGTAAGGGACGGGATTGTAGAGTGTGCCGGAGAAATTCAGTTTCATGCCGTGTGTCAAGTGGCCGCCGTGTGCGAGGTCCATTGCGAGGAAGGTATCACCGGGTTTCAAAACGGTGAAATAGACGGACATGTTGGCCTGGGATCCGGAGTGTGGCTGAACGTTGGCATATTCGGCACCGAAGAGTTCGCATGCACGTTGGCGTGCGATATCTTCGATGACGTCGACATATTCACAGCCCCCATAGTACCGTCGGCCGGGAAGTCCTTCGGCATATTTATTGGTGAGGATCGATCCGGCGGCTTCCATGACGGCTGCGCTGGTGTAATTTTCGGAAGCGATCAGCTCGAGGCCGTGTTTTTGTCTTTTTGCTTCCGATTTAATAAGGTTCCAGATTTCGGGATCACACGACTCAAGCACGGACATTCCTATAAACTCCCATGGAAATATAGTCAAAAATCGAGGGTAAAAACGGTACATGGAGGGTATGTAACTTATTTTGCTCCCTTATAATGAAGGTTTGCTCTGAAAGCTACCCAACAGATTCGCGTATCAGTATCCTCGGAGAAAGTTTACTGGTCATGTGAATGATATTTTCGACACACTCACCTGATAACCCCCTTTTTACTCGAAATTCCTTGATTGATACATTATTACTTAACCTATGGCGGAAACTGACGAAGAACAACCTGATCAACTGCTACAAGGCTCTCCCGCGTTGCAGGGGGAGCGAGTGGTGTTTACCGGAACGCTTGCCTCGATGACACACCAGAAAGCCTGGGAGTTCGTTGAACT
>NZ_CALEMX010000208.1 GCF_937910335.1 uncultured Gimesia sp.
CTAAGTCACCGCTCGTTGACCCGACGAGACTGTTGGCAGACGAGATAAACCCATTGATAACAGCTGGCTGCTTCCGTTAATAAACCACGAGTTTCCAATAAGGAACCCAGATTGAAGTAAGCACGTTCATAGTGAGGATGAATTCGGATTGCCTGCTCAAACGATTGACCTGCCTCTCGCCATTTGCCTGCTGCATGGTAGGCCACTCCCAGATTATTATGGACGTCCGGCATCTCCGGGCGCACTTGAACAACCTTAAGAAAATTCGCAATACTTGTTTCTAACTCTCCTCGCTGCAGTTGCAGCGTTCCCAGATAGTACAATGCCTCCCACTGCAGCGCATTGGTTTCCAATATTTGTTGATAGAGTTGTTCTGCCTGATCCAGGTTTCCTGATTGATGATGCGTTAATGCTGTTTTCAGTTGTTCTTGTACATCTACCATGTGAGGATTTCTTCCATTTCCATACCCGGGAAGCGCAGATCAAAAGATTTGCCATCTATCTTTGTATTTGTTGCCCGCTCAAAGTAACATTCTAACAGCAGTACTGCAATAACTGTTCGCTGATCCTTGATACAGAAAGTAAAACGAATCATGGCCGCTCTTGTCTCTTGTCTGACAAACTCATATGGTCGCTTTGGACCTCTCGCTGCAATGGAACACATCCATGATGCAGGTCTCTCACACCTGGAACTCAATATCAAAAACCATGGGGTCCCTTCGTTCTTCAAAGAGACACCCCTGTTAACCAATGGCTCTACCCAGGCTGATATCGATCGAGTGAAAGACCTCCTGAAACAAAACCAGGTACAGCTTTCCAGTTGCAATATTACCAGCGGAAACCCGCTTGATCCGGATGTCGTCCTCATGACAAAACAAAAACTCGATCTGGCATCCCAATTAGGGGTCAGTCTGGTTGTAGGAGGCGCGGGTGAAATAGAACAGGAATCACAAAGAGAAACCCTCTATCAACATTTAAAAGACATCGGAGACTACGCAGCCGAAAAAGGGATTACCTATTGTTTTGAAACTCACCCGGGAATTTGTGTCAATGCAGCCGGCATGTTGCGTACGATGAACGACCTGGACCACCCGCACTTAAAACTTAACTTTGATACAGGCAACATTAATTATTACAACGAACACGCAGACGTCATTGAATCGCTACGTGAAGTGGCTCCGTTCGTGAAACACGTTCATCTCAAAGACTCCTACTGCAAATTCAAAGACTGGAACTTTACCGCACTTGGTGAAGCAGGCGGCGTTGACTTTCTCAAAATCCGTTTCATCCTGGAAGATCAAAAATTCGAAGGCCCCTACAGTCTCGAAATTGAAGGCATCGAAGGCGAACCAGATCCCACACTGGAAGAACACCATCGCCGCATAAAACAAAGTGTGCAATATTTATGCGAGTGCGGCTTCTTCGATTGAGTTAATCAACATCAGGCCCTAAACGTAATTCCAGATCTTTAAAACGAACCTCCATTGGGCCACCGGAATGAATCTGGAATGCAATAATTCCCGACTTAGCTCCTTGAGGATCGTTCAAATCAGTGCAGAGATTCCCATTGATATAAGTCCGAATCCGAGGGCCCACCGCGACGATGCGATACTCGTTCCACTCATTTTCACGCACATGTTCATCCCCCGACTTTTTGAATAAAAGTCCGCGTCCAAGCTCTTCATACAGTTTACCCCACCAGCCTTTTCCGGCGTCTGCCTGATAACCTTTGACATGCCCATTAGGTTCTAGTCTGCTGCGAAACTGGATTCCACTATTGCCGGAATTCGGTGACAGTTTGATTTTGGCCTTCAGTTCAAAGTCGCCAACCAGCATGTCACTCACCAGAAACTCATTCGATTTAATCCCCGGAGACCGACCCACAATTTCACCATTTTCGACGGACCAGAGCTGGCTGTTGCCAGTCCAGCCAGTCAGATTCTGCCCGTTGAAGAACAACTTCAAATTGTCCTTTGTAGCCTGCATAGGAACCTGCTTTCCACTGGCCAGATAGGCAACCAGAGATCGCACTTCACCAGAACTCAACTGCTTCCACAAATTGTCAGGCATCATCGATTTGTCACTCAGGCTCATTTCATCAATTTCAGCGCGGGGAATGATCACAGTTTCATTGGCAGTTGCGACAGTCACCGAGTTCTGATCCTGTTTCTTAATAATCCCGGTTACAATTCGCCCGGATTCTGTCACGATGACGACCGGCTGATAATCCTTCGCCATCACAGCACTCGGGTCGATTACATTCGACAGGAGATAATCCAGATTCGCACGGTTGGAACCCGTCAATTCCGGTCCAATGGTCTGACCGGTTCCAAACAGCTTATGACACTGCTGGCACGTCTTCGTAAAAACGGCTCTGCCCAGATGCAGATCAGGCTTGGGTCGAGGACGGGAGATCATCTTTTTATAGACGGCAATCAATTTTTTCTTATCGGCTGCTGACTCGCGGACGATACCCCAGACTTTACCAATTTTCTGATTCAGACTTTTATCTTTCAGGTTACCCAGTTGACGCACGATTTCAGCCGAAAGATCTTTGGCGGATATTTCTTGCGATTCGATCGCTGCCAGCAATTGATGCGCATAATCAGCCCGACTGGCAAGCGTATTCAAAGCATCCCGTTTTTCATTCAAATCAAACTGTTGATAACGCTCCAGAATCGCAGGAGCGACTGCAGCATCAGAATAACCAGCCAACCCCCGCAATGCTTCGCGACGCAATCCTTTTTCATCCAGTAGGGGAATCAATATCGAAACGAGCTTGGGATCCTGCACACCCAGCAACGAGGCGAGTGCTGATTTTCTGCCCGTCAATTCGCTCTTCGGGTCTCTTACAATTTCACGAAGTTGCTGCATCGCTTCAGGATCACCAAACGTCACCGCCAATGATAATGACTGCGATTTCACAACCGGGTCGGAACTGGAATTCAGTTTCTGACCTACAACAGACCAGACTTCAGGCATCGGAAATTTACGGCGACCGCGCAAGGCGCTATTGATCGAATCTAAAAATACTTTCTGACGCGCGGCTGTTTTAGCCTGTCCCAGTTGTTGAACTAGAAAGGCTACCGCTTCTTCTGTGCCGATGTCAGCAATCCGGCGTAATGTATAAGACTCGATCAAAGGAAGTCGAGATTTCGATGCCAGCTCGAACGAGCGTTGCATGTTATGGGGCGCCAATGGTTCAACCGCATACCAGTAGAGCAAGGGTAAATTATGATCGCTCTGATCTTCCGCATGACTGACCAGACCAGTCAAAATTTCCCAGCGTTGATCCAGAGGTAATCGATTGGCTGCCGAGCCTAGATACAAACGAACGACCGGAGAAGGATCCTGAGTCGCCAACTGAGCCAATTTCGATAAGAGAGCAGCAGAGGGTGTTCCCGTTTCGAGTGCTAATTGAATGGCCCATCCCCGCATATATTCACTGGGGTCTTTCAGCGCATGCATGATTTTCTGTTCCGAAAGCCCTCCCGTTACATGCAGCGCCCATAACCCGCGCAATCGACGTGTCACATCTGCATGATGGAATGCAATCTCTGCAAGTTGTGCGTGTACTTCCGCGTCCGCACCCCGCTCTTGTAGAATCCTGCGCGCTTGCCGAACATACCAGTCATTTTTATGTAACTGTAGTTGAACCAGTTCGGAACTGGATAACTTTTTGAGATCGACCGGAACCGGTTTCGCATTTTTGTAAGCCACACGGAAGATCCGGCCGTTCGAACGATCGTGCTTTTGAAATTCGCGGTGATGGCATTGGTTCGTATCGTACCAGTCAATGAAATAAACTTGTCCATCCGGGCCAGTACGCAAGTAAAGAATCTGAGATGAACGATCGTTGGCGAACAGAAAATCAGGCGCAAAATCCCCTGCATAACCTGATCCGTTACGCGTCAGTACGTCCTGGTTCAGCCGGGCACCGTGTATGTTATTCATAAACAGCTGATTGCGATATTTTTTCGGCCAACTCCCACCGAGATAAATCATCGCCCCCGCATGGGCGTGTCCGCCTCCCACACGATCCGAAGCCGCTCGGTCTGACTGGTTCCATTGCCCGCCCGTCCAATGGCGATGCCTGGCAATCGTTTTGATATCATCATAGGTATAGGGGTTAAAGTGCTGTCCCGCCTGTCTGCGATAGCGGGCATTCTGTGCGACATGAAACAAATGAGGAATCACGCAACAGGTTAGAAAACATTGACCCTGATCATTGAAGTCCACACCCCAGGGATTGCTCGTTCCATGTGCAAAGATTTCGAATTCGTGACGTGTAGGATGATAACGCCAAATACCAGCGTTAATTGGCTGCCGATCTTTATCGGGCGTCCCCGGTTTGCCAACACGCGAATGTGTAAACACGCCATGACAACCATAGAGCCAGCCATCAGGGCCCCAGATAAAGGAATTGAGGGTCTCGTGCGTATCCTCGTAATGCCAGCCATCAAGTAAAACCTGAGGCGCGGCGTCCGGAACATCATCACCGTTTTTATCGGGAATGAATAACAGGTACGGCGCCTGCCCCACCCAGACACCTCCAAAGCCCACTTCCAGACCACTCACCAGATTCAGCTTCTCTTTGAAAATCTTACGTGTTTCAAACTTTCCATCCGCATCTTTATCTTCAAAAATCAGGATCCGGTCTTTTCCTTTACCCTTCGGCTGTCTGCTCGGATAAGCATAGGATTCCGCCACCCATAAACGCCCTCGATCATCGATGGTCATCGCAATCGGCTGCTGCACATCGGGCTCAGCCGCGATCAATGAAACCGAAAAACCATCCGGCACCGTCATCACTTCTGCTGCTTTTGGCCCGGGTAAACCATCGTATTTCTGCGAATGTGTTTTGGGAGGCGCACCACTGTTGACCAGTTCCAAAGCCGCTGGTTTCTGATCATGAAAACGAAAATGATCAAAGTTTATGTGGCCCCATCCACCACTGTGTTGATCTACCAGCCGAATAAATATTTCTTTGCCCTGATACTTTTTCAGATCAACCAGCGTCTGATGCATCCGCTCATGATTACGGCCGCTGGCTTTCGCGATCACTTTGTTTGTTACTCGGTCTACAATTTCGACACGCGTTGATTCATGTGAACCGCCACCCACATAAAATGAGGCGAATGGCTGAGTCACTTTGATTGCAGCAGACGTCAATGTCCCCACAGGCTTGTCTTCCAGAAATTCAAACGTACCCACCCAGAACTGGCCCTGATGCTGACTTCGCATGTCACTGCGCCGAGCATAAACGGTGTCTCCCTTAGCCGGCTGTCGTTCAAATGCTTCGCCCTCAGAAATCCAGTCTTTCAAGTTACCCAGTTCAAAGTCGACATTCACACGCTTGCCTTCTGAGTTTGTGGCAAAAAAATCACCCGGTTTCAATTCGTTTTTCAGTGAAACTTTTTTGGGCACGAACTTTTTAGGTTGTGCTTTCTTCCAGGTTGCTTCGTCAACCTTGACCTTCTTATGCACCAACAAGTACGCGCCAGACTTATTACCCACCACTACATCAGGAAGATTGTCTCCCGTGACATCACCGACAACAACCTGTGTGCCCACACCCGATTGATCGTTGATCTGATAAGGTAGAAAGTCGACACCCTTTTTTGTACGCACGGTTTTAAACCAGTAATTAACGGAAGGCTCTTTGGCACCGGGATCATGGCCCTGATGAGCCCAGAATCGTTTGCCGGTGATGATATCCTTCACGCCATCGCCGTCCATATCTTCCAGAGCAACCGCGTGTAACTGGGAGAACACAACACCATATTTATTCTCTTCACGTTTGCTACCCATAATGGGATGTTCGACAAACGTGATCTCACCATCGCGTTTTACATTTTCAAACCAGGAAAGACCGTAAGCGTGAGCCGCTTTACTAGTAATCACATCCTGATCACCATCCCCGTCCAAATCATAGGCATACATCTGGGCGCCACCCGCACCAGAAAATTTGACGGGATGACGCGTCCAGAACCCGGGCTTACCAAGATCAGCCGGTTGCTCCCACCAGCCATTCTTTTCAAGGATATCCGGCTTTCCGTCTCCGTTCACATCACCTACACCCAGACCATGTGTAAAGCGACCGTATTTCAAATTGGGAGAAATCGCATGAAAACTCCAGGGCTGTGTTGGATCTTTACCCGGCCCGGCAAAACCTAATTGACCACCCGTATGAAAGACCAGCTCCGGTTCACCGTCTCCTGTCAGATCAGCATAAGTAGGAGATTCATTATCGACAGCCGGATGCGCCAGATGTTTTTTCCAGTGCCCCGTTTTGTTCTGTGGATTCGCATACCAGAATCCTTCCTTACCAGGAAATCCGAGAACTATGATATCCGGCCATTTGTCTTTGTTGACATCATGTACGAAAGCAAAGAAGTTATCGGAATAACCATTAATATTCCATTCTTTCACCGGATAGTATTCGTGCTTCGTTTTGAATTCAGGCCCCTCGTGCCAATAGGGACCCGAGATCACATCCTGATGACCATCACCATTCAGATCGCCGAAAGTAGCTCCCTCAGCATAGAACTTTTTCCCCAACTGCAGGCGTTCAAACTGATGGATCGTAAAATCCTCAGCACCAAAAAGTGGGGCCGCATATACCAGCAGTAACAAGAACAGGGAGTAACGAGCCATAACCATTTCCCTCAGTAATCTGTTTAAAACATGTCAATGGAATCAGAAAAAGAAATTCGTATTTCAATTCGTATTTCACTCGAGAGTGAAGTCCGGCAGCGTTTTGATTGCACCACCCGCCAGCGCCGATTCGTGAGCCAAAATCCCCACACTGGTCCAGTTGGCAGACAGCGGCGCATTCGGCCAGGGTTCACAGTCTTCAACCAATGACTTCAAAAATGCATTCACCAGATGCGGATGCGAACCCCCATGCCCAGCTCCTTGCAAAAATGAAAGATGGTCGGCGTCATGAATCGCACGTGTAAACTTTTGAATCTCAGGCGGCAGTAGATGAGCATAGTCGGGCACTTCCACACGCTCGGGAATTTCCGGTTCAGGCTTCTTAGCCGTATGTAACACCGGCTTCTCCCCTTCAATCAAAGGCCATTCAAAAGATTTTTTCGTGCCATAGACATCGACTGACTCACGATATTGTCGCGCCGCATCAAACAGAAACCGCCAGATGTGAGCCGCGATATCGGAGTCTTTAATTTTGATATGACACGTCTCAACCGCAAATTTGTTGCCTGACTTCTCAGCAATATCATCATTGACCGTGCCGGAACCGAAACAACTCACATACTCAGCGCGGCCATTCACCATGCCCAATACCGGACTCACCACATGCGTGGCGTAATGCATGGGAATCATACGTTCCCAGTAATCTGGCCACCCTTCCATATCTTGCGGGTGACTCGCTTGCATGTATTGGATCTTGCCCAACTCTCCCTTGTCATACATCTCTTTAATGAATAAAAACTCGCGACTGTAAACCACGGTTTCCATCATCATATATTTCAAGCCGGTCTCTTTGACCGTATTTACAATTTGTTCACACTCGGCAACAGCCGTCGCCATCGGCACGGTGCAGGCAACATGCTTACCCGCTTTCAACGCTTTGATCGACTGCGGCGCGTGATCAGGAATCGGCGTATTAATATGAACGGCATCGACATCCGGGTCGGCCAGTAATTCATCATAAGAGGTATAACGCTTCTCAATTCCAAACGTATCACCAATCTGGTTCAGGTGCTCCTCCGACCGTTGGCAGATCGCGTACATGTTGGCGTTCGCATGCGCCTGATAAATGGGAATAAATTCTGCGCCGAAACCGAGCCCCACTAACGCGACATTGATTTTTTTCTCACTCATGATATTCCTTCTACGCTGCAATGATCTCAGATGCTTGTTGCGATGCCGTATCCTTACAGAATTAGCGGCCCTTCTTTCATTGTAAAACGTCAAAATTCAAGTACCATGTAAACTTGCGCATAATTAATTGTGATATTTCACCTTCCCCATCTCTGTATTTTTCGCGTAACACTGGTATATTTAGCCGTTTCAAAGAAATTGACGCGCTAACCCCCTTAAAAATATCACATTTATATCACCTCTTCATTAATGCCGGTGGGATCAGATCATGAAAGAACGCCCTTCGATCGCCTTATTGATTGAATCTTCGAATTCCTACGCGCGGGGGCTATTGCGCGGGATCATGTCCTACATCCACGAACATCACCCCTGGTCAATCTACCTTCCTGAACATGGTAGAGGTAGCGTTCCCGTAGAATGGCTCAAAAATTGGCACGGCGATGGCATGATCGCCCGCATTGAAAATTCGAAAATTGCAGCAGCCGTTGAGCACAGTGGCGTACCTGCCGTTGATGTGAGCGCCGCTCGGCTGGCCCCTTCACTCCCCTGGGTAGAAACCGATGATCGTGCCATTGCCAAACTGGCTGCCGAACACCTGATTGAACGAGGTTTTCAACACTATGCCTTTTGTGGAGACCATCGCTTCAACTGGTCTCGCTGGCGAGAAGAACATTTTCAGAAGCGCATCGCTGACGCAGGATTTGTCTGCCATGCCTATCCTCAACAGAAGAAACAAAAAAACACCATCCCCTGGGAAGTAGAACAACAACGTCTCTCCGAATGGATTCAGCAACTCCCCAAACCAGTGGGCGTAATGGCCTGTTATGATATCAAAGCGCAACAGCTACTCGATGCCTGCCGCACGATCAATGTCTCCGTTCCTGAAGAAGTCGCCATCATTGGCGTGGACAATGACGAGATTCTCTGCAATCTCTCAGAACCTCCCCTCTCAAGTATTATTCCCAATACACAACAGACCGGTTACGAAGCAGCTGCTTTGCTGGATCGGATGATCTCCGGTCAAAAAGTTTCTTCCGCAGCACACTTAATCAAACCATTGGGCATTGCCACGCGACAATCGACCGACATTCAGGCCATCGATGACAAAAATATTTCCGACGCCGTCCGTTTCATTCGTCAGCACGCCTGTGATGGCATCAATGTACAGGATGTGCTGAAATCGGTTCCCCTCTCACGGCGTGTTCTTGAAAGCCGCTTTCAAAAATTGATTGGCCGTTCACCTCACGAAGAAATCATGCGGATTCGTCTCGACCGAGTCAGACAGCTTCTGACAGAGACAGATCTCTCATTAATCCAAATCGCGGAACGCACCGGTTTTCGACATCCTGAGTATCTGAACGTCGCGTTTAAAAAGCAGACCGGAATCACTCCCGGTAAATTTCGTCGCGATCAGAAACACGCCCGCTGATATCTTCATTTTGAAAAACACAGTTAGAACGCGTGATCTCTCACAAATTCTCACGCCTCTTGAAAGGAGCCCGTTTCATAACTGGCTAACAGACCAAGAACTTCTGTCATTCAAATGAGAGGCAAGTATCAATGAATCACCCACAAAACCCTCGTTTTAAACGCTATTTACAACTGGCGTATGGATTATTCTGGGGAGGAGTGCTTTCGACCATGCTCGTAATCTATTTCACGGACCGGGTGTTTAAAATTAATTCGGATCCGATCAATATTGCTACGATGGGCTTCGTTTACTTTTTCCTGTTTCTGGGGGCACTGCTGTTATTCATTTCCCACTGTCACCTGAAACTTTGTGAGAATAAAGTACTCAATCTGATTTTTGTCTCGGTCAGTTTTATCATCCAAGCAGGATTCAATTTTGCTGTCTTTGCCTTTGTTTGGATTTTCTATCTCATATACGCGCTGAGAATCAGTTTCTGCTGACGGATGCGCAAATTTAAAACTACTGTATTTCAATTTGTGTCACAAACCGTATATTAGTAGAGATTAATACCTATCACTTTCGCTTTTTCCTTAATCTCTGCGAATCGACGGAACAACATGACAGACACCGATTCCCCTGCAACAGTTGAGAAGGTCCAGAAACGTATCGTCTCCCTGGACCAGTTTCGCGGCTACACCATCGCCGGCATGTTCCTCGTCAACTATATGGGTTTTTTTGCTATCTGCCCGGTCGTGTTAAAGCATCACAACACCTACTGCAGTTATGCCGACACGATCATGCCCCACTTTTTGTTCGCGGTGGGCTTTGCTTTTCGCCTGACCTTTGGCCGGCGGGTAAAATCGGAAGGCGCCTTCTCTGCTTATATGCGAGTCGTACGACGATTACTGGGGCTGGTGCTGGTTTCATTAATCATCTATCGCGTTTCTCCAATTGCCAAAACATGGAGCGAACTTCAGTCCATCGGCGTCTGGGATACCATTGCCGGGCCGCTCAAACGAAACTGGTTTCAAACGCTGATGCACATCGCAGTCACGTCACTCTGGATCCTACCCGTCATTCGTGCGCGGGCGAGCATCCGGATCGCTTATATGATTTTCTCAGCAGTCGCACATGTCGTGCTGTCGTATTACTTCTATTTCACGTGGGTCAACTCGCCACCCAACGGCATCGATGGCGGGCCACTTGGATTTTTGACCTGGACCATTCCCGCAATCATCGGCACACTCGCCTGTGACTGGGTCGTTGAGGCGAAAGACTTGCCGCGCGTCAAACCGATTCTGATCTGGTCAACGGTTTTAATGCTACTGGGATGGGGCATCTCATGTGGTACGCGCTTTTACGATGTCCCCGTTGCAGAGCAGACAAACCCCGCTTATCAAAACCAAAAGTTAGCGGCACACCCTGTCATTCCTGACGAAGCCCAATTCAAAGCGAAGCAGGGAAAACCATTCACCGCCTATCTGGCGGAACCACCTTTCGTTAAACCTCCCAATCAAGGTCAACGAAAATGGAACTACTGGATGATGAGCCAGCGGGCGGGCACACTCGCGTATCTGGTATTTGCCGCAGGGCTGTCACTGTTTGTTTATCTGCTCTTCCACCTGGCCTGCGACCGGGGGAACTGGCAAATACCTCTCTTCCGCACTTTGGGTACGAATGCGCTCGTCGCTTACATCCTGCACGATCTTGTCATGGAAGCGGTCAAACCCTTCGCTACCAAAGATTCTCCTGAATGGTACGCCTGGGGAAGTTTCGTCCTCTTCTTCTGGATCACCTGGCTCATCGTACGCCATCTGGAAAAGAACGAAATTCATCTCCGGCTCTAAACAACGATTTCAACTGGAACGAATCGTCGAGAGAAATTGATTCACCGCACTGTTCAAACTTTCGGACTGTTGCGAAATATCATTGGCAGCACAAAGTAAATCTTGAGTCGCACTATTTGTTTCGTCTGCGGTGGCAGAAACTCTCTGGATACTTTCGGTCGTTTGAACCGTCATCTCTGCGGCATCTTCTACGTTCTGGTGAATCGTCGCGATCGACTCGCTTTGTTCTGAAATCGATATGGAAATCGAATCGCTGATTTCATCTACTTTTTGAATCGTGCTACTGACACTTGAAATATTGGAAACGGCAGCGTCCACGATTCCCTGAATATTACTAATCTGATCGGTAATATGATCGGTTGCTTTCGCAGTATCCTGAGCCAGGTTTTTAACTTCTGATGCCACAACAGCGAAACCAGCGCCGGCTGCTCCCGCCCGGGCTGCTTCGATAGTGGCGTTCAATGCCAGCAAATTTGTCTGCTTGGCAATGTTTGCGATCATTTTTGCAGCAGAACCGATATCGTTGGTCGCCTCTACCAGACCGGACATAAATTCTTTAGCATGTTCGCTTTCATTCACTGCTTGCTGAACAACTTCGGTCGACTGTTTGACACGGGAATCAATCTGCTGAATGGACAAATTCAACTGTACCGTAGATTCCGCCACAACTTCCACGTTCTGGCTGGTTTGATTGATGAATTCCACAGCATCGGTTGTTTCCTGACTGGCTCTATCCGTAACAGCTGTCAACGATTGCACTGTTGCATGCAGTTGCGTGGCCGCTGCAGAAACAATCGTAGAAATTCCCTGAACTTCTTTTTCAAAATCATCTGCCATTTCCAATCGTTTACTGGCCACCATTTCGATTTCTTCTGCCTGACGCTTCATTTCATCGCCGGCTGAATTAATCACTTCAGATGCCTGTTTGAAACTACCCAACATGCCTTTCAACAGGACTTTCCGGAAAAATTTTCCATTGGCGGACGCCGTCAGAGATGCCTTCGACTCTCTCACAAATGCATCGGTATAATCCAAAAGTCCATTTACAGAACGCAGGGCACGCTCCAGGTCACCATCGATATCGATATGCAGCAAACGTGCCTCTAAATCTCCCTGTGAGGCAGCCTCGCAGACATCGGCTAAGTTTTTGATCCAGTGCCGGTAACTTTCCAGTTCAGCTCGTTCATCTTCTGAGATTGGTGATTCCGAATTGTTGTCTGCTGTATTCCGCTCTGCAGTTTCCAGTTTTAACATCTGTTACCTCTATTAAATCTAACAGGAACTTTCTGTTACACACTTTTTGATCATGGGAGTCTGGTTGGATTGCATTTGAGTTCGCATTAATCAAAACACTTTTACGAGTCCATTCTTTAGGCTTTTGCTACTCAAAGTGCGAAGACATATTCATCATATTGAATGCCCGCTTCATCCAACTGAGAAACCAAAGCACTCGTTGCGTTCTGCATTCCAACTCGCCAATCAGAACTTGCGTCTTCAATGCTTTTTAAGGATTGATAAAGGTCTTTGGCTTTTGCGATGGCAGTACGATCCGGTACGCGACGGCTGGAATGATAACCAATGATAGTGCCGAACTCGTCAAAACTGGGGGTCACATGAGCCAGTACCCAGTAATTGTCTCCGTTTTTGCAGAGGTTGTTGACATAAGCAAAAATCTCATTACCGGCATTAATTGTGTCCCAGAGTAATTTGAACACACAGCGTGGCATATCAGGATGCCGAATCAGATTGTGAGGCTTTCCCAGCAACTCTTCTTCTGTGTAACCAGAGACACGGATAAAAATATGATTTGCATATGTGATTCGGCCCTGCAAATCTGTTTTACTGACAATGATTTCATCGTCCTCAAAAGTTCTTTCAAAACCAGTTGGAGCGGGACGTTCCATTTGATTCTTTCCTGCATTAAGAAATTGATTTGAATAATCCAAAACCGTGGCTGACTACACATACAGTCACACTTGTATCTATTTCGGATGCTTTCATCATTATTAGTATTCGAACGAAAACGAGTCCGCGTAATACAAAAAGAAAATAATTTGAGGCATTTGAAATTAAATAAAACGAAATTTTGACGTTTACATCAAATTGAAAATCAGAAATGGCCTGGAGAGATGCAAATTTGAAAACTTGAGGAGGGATTCCATGCAAAAACAGACTGACCACGGTTTCAGTATATTTCCAATCAACAAAGCGCAGGGAGTGGCTTGATCACGTTATTGTGAATCTGGAAAGCGGATCTCATCATCGGAGAAATGTGAGTTAAACACGATGAGAGTCCAACGCTTAGACAAGCGCGACCCCTTTTTCGCCTTCCGTCACTTTTCCGAGTATGTGAGTGGAAATCTGGCTGGCCTGGAGTTTTTCCTGAACCGCCTTCGAATGATCGGCTCGCACGATGGCCACCATACCGATTCCCATATTAAACACTCGGAACATTTCTTCCTCATCAATATTCCCCAGAGATTGCAGCCATTCAAAGAGAGCGGGAACCTCCCAGGCCGACTTCTTCATTTCGATCCGTCGATTGGCAGGTAATATGCGTTCCACATTTTCAACCAATCCCCCGCCTGTGATATGTGCCAACCCGCTCAATACGATTTGATCGGGAAATGATTCGTAAATCGAATTGATGGCGGCTGTATAGATCCGCGTTGGTTCCAGGAGCAGGCTACCCACAGTCCGCTGGTTTAATTCTTCAATCGGATCGTCAATTCCAAGACCCGCCATTTCAAACACAGCTTTGCGGATCAAGCTATAACCGTTGGAATGAAAACCACTCGACTCTAAACCAAGCACAACATCTCCTGCTTGAATCGCGTGACCATCCAGTATCTGATTGCGCTCAACGACTCCGACACAAAAACCGGCCATATCGAAATCACCATCACCATACAGATCAGGCATGATGGCAGTTTCGCCACCCAAAAGAGCCGCTTTGGAAAGAACGCAACCTTTACTGACTCCTTCCATCAGATCGACCAGTCGATCGGGATCATCTTTCCCAAGTGCTATGTAATCGAGAAAAAACAAAGGTTCTGCCCCGAGACAGAGACAATCATTCACACACATCGCTACCAGATCGATACCTATCGTATTATAGATCCCCGCTTCTATGGCAACCTTGATCTTGGTTCCCACACCATCGGTTCCCGAAACCAGGACAGGATCTTCATAATTGCGACCCGACTTTCCCTGTTCCGGATTATTCAGACGAAACAAACCAGCAAACCCTCCCGGCAAATCCATCACTCGGGACTTTTGAGCCAAATGAGTTTTCGCTAGCAGAGGATGAATGGAAGACATCGCTTTCTGATAGAGATCCAGATCAACGCCGGCATCTTTATAAGTCGCTTTGGTCATAATATCATCCGAATATGAAAGAATTGAATCAGGGTTGGGATCTATTAAATACACCACCCTTTAGATCGGGCGATCAACTTTCACCAGCATAGCATTCCATAGATGATAAGAAAATCTTACGTATCAGTTATTTGATAGCCAGCCCGGGAAAACCTTCACCGAGATTGATTCTATCAGAACTCAAAGATATGATCCTCACGTTCACTATATCCATAGAAAAAGGCAGCCCAAAATTCCTACAATGCTATCAAAAACAGATGACTGTTTCTGTTTCACACATATATTATAAATAATCAGGAGAATCACTGCATGAAGTTGGCAACTTTGCAAACAGATCAAGGAAATTCCGTGGTCTCAGTAATTGATCAGGACGAAGAACTGACATTTTTTGACCTGCACGCTTTTGATGAAAGTCTGCCACGCTCTCTCAAAGACATCCTCACTTTGGAAGGGGGGCTGGAACGTGCCCGAAAGGCAGCCACACTGGCAGAGCAGGCAAATCAACTGATTGCAGGCACACTCTTAGCGCCAATTCCCAGTCCGGGAAAAGTACTCTGTATTGGCTTGAATTATCGGGATCACGCGGAGGAAACAGGAATGCCGTTCCCGGATGAACCAGTCTGTTTCAGCAAGTTTTCCAGCGCCGTTACCGGAACGGGCTTCCCCATTCGCATTCCAGCAATTGCCAGAGAAGTTGATTATGAAGCAGAACTCGTTGTTGTCATTGGAAAAACATGCCGCTCCGTCAGCGAGGCGGACGCTCCACGCTACATCGCAGGTTACATGAACGGCCACGATGTCTCAGCACGTGACTGGCAAATAGGACGACCGGGCGGACAATGGCTGTTAGGAAAAACAGCGGACACATTCGCTCCGACTGGCCCTTACCTCGTAACGGCTGATGAAATTAGTAATGCCAACAACCTGCCCATTAAATTGACTCTTAACGGAAAGGTCATGCAGAATTCCAATACCGATAAATTTATCTTTACCATAGAACAGGTAATCCAGTTCGTGTCTCAATTAATGACACTCGAACCAGGCGATATTATCTTTACCGGAACGCCCCCTGGAGTAGGAATGGCACGCAAACCTCCTGTATATCTTAAACCTGGGGACCAGGCTATTGTAGAGATACAAGGGCTGGGCGCACTACAAAATACCGTAGAAGCGTGGGATTGAAATGTGAACTCTACTCGGAAGTAGTAACCCGAACTGCACGCAGGCCACGATCACTTTTTTCGGTTTCAAACTCTACAGTTTGACCTTCTACCAGTTGATCGAATGTGATGCCATCCAATGACGAAAGATGAAAAAAGATATCCTGTTGGCCATCGTTAATGAAGCCAAACCCTTTTTCAGTAATTTTTTTAATTGTTCCAGTGGCCATAAAGCCCATCCTCTAACTTAAAAGTCGCTCGACAATAAAACGGAGTTTATTGTCACTCTGTAACTGATCACCATCTAATGCCAAAAGCAATTCAAATAGTGACACTCTGAAAAAATACGCACAGCGTATTATAACGCAAAAATAATGAAATAATTTTATGAGAAAAAGAGAAGCAGACCACCGCCCAAACAAGGTTTTATGGAACCTTCATTCCCTTAATCTGAAATTTAGTGTGACAAACCCGAATCGAATTAGCAAACTGTTATATCAAAGTTTCTCATAAAATTTTGAGAATTCGAAAAAGCCCATTTCCGGGCTTTATTCCTCAAATTCCACGTTTTTTGAAATTTATACTTGATCTAGACGCTTCTTTTTGGCACCCCTCAATCTCGTTCGATAAAGCCACTCTAAATCAACTCAGTCTACTTATTCTCTTTGACTGTCATAACAAAAAGAGAGAAATCACTCCCCAAAGAAGATATATCTGTTCCATTCACCGATTTCAAACTGAATTCTGACTTTATATACTTAACCACGCTTGAAATCTGAAGGGACTCATTTTTTAATGCTTCTAGACTTATGCCTGTGCAAGACAGGAAACACTCGACTTATTTTCATCAACTAAGGATTCGGAAAGGACAATACAATGTCTTTGACAAAATTAAGCCGACTTTGCGTCGTGCTTACTAGTATCAGTATCTCAGCCTGGGCCGTCGGTTGCGGTAGCCCTGCATCTAATTCGACAAGCAAACCTGCAGGAGAAGTTCCAGCAGCAGGTCAACCCGCTGAAGCTGGTTCTACAACCGGTGGTGCCGGTGCAGAAGTACCAGAAGGTGGAGAAGAAACCAAAAAAGAAGGCGGAGAAGAGCCCAAAAAAGAAAAATCCGGCAGCTAAGCTACCGCACGCCAGTTTTCTGGTGACATAGATGAAAATGAAAACGCCCGTTCGCAAAACGGGCGTTTTTTGTTGTATCAATGAACATTACGACGCTCGAGGATCAGAATCGGAACTCGCTCACAGGTTTGATCACTGAATTCGCATTTTAAAAAGTTCACTTACAAAACGGTGCTATTCCCTCTGCTTCGCATTATAATAAATCCTCTTTCCTCTAAAAGGATCGCTTTTTCATTTTCTGTGAAACAACATTGCTCACGTTGTTCGTTTTCGGAGTGATGTATGCCTCAGATGATTCTTCGAAATAAAAGGAACACTTTTGTGAAATCAGTATCTGTATTAACACTTTGTTTGTATTTGTTTTTAAGCCTCTGTTTGCCAGACACAGCATTAGCAGAGGAAGCCGGGTCACAAGGGAAATGGATCCCGTTGTTCAATGGAAAAAACCTGGATGACTGGACGGTAAAAATACGTGGCTATGATGCAAATGATAATTTCGGAAAGACGTTTCGCGTTGAAGATGGTCTACTGAAAGTAGGCTATGACCAATACGATGAGTTCGCTGATAAGTTTGGTCATCTTTTTTATAAAGATTCCTTCTCGCATTATATCATCCGTGTGGAATATCGGTTCACCGGAGAGCAATCAAAGGGGGGCCCTGGCTGGGCATTTCGCAATAGTGGGATTATGATCCACGGCCAAACTCCTGAAAGCATGTCGAAAGATCAACGGTTCCCCGTGTCGATTGAAGTGCAATTACTAGGAGGAAAAGGCTCAGGAGAACGTCATACAGCGAATCTGTGCACGCCGGGAACTCATGTTTTCATGAAAGATAAACTTTTCAAACCGCACTGTACGGATTCCAGTTCGAAAACCTACAATGGAGACCAATGGGTGACAGTGGAAGTCGAAGTACGCGGTAACGAAATCATTAAACATATCATTGACGGCGAGACCGTTCTCTCCTATACAAAGCCCCAACTCGACAACAAAGATGAAGATGCGAAAAAGCTCATTGAAAATGGAGCCCCGATCATGCTGAAGGAAGGCACGATTTCTCTCCAGTCTGAAAGCCATCCCATTGAATTCCGAAAAGTAGAGCTCATGAAACTCAAACCGTAAAGAAAACAACTGGTATTGAGAATCTGTTTCAGGAAAACCAGCACTGACGGCTCACTTAACAGAGACCTTGTTTCAATACACTAAAATGATGGACTTTGATGAGTTTCAGTCTGGTACTATTTCACTCATTTACAAATACTATCCTCTGGTTCGCGGAATAGATGAATCCTGCCCGAACCTGCAAACACCAGTAATTCAAAAAAACACGAAAGAAAGCAATACCAATGAAGGGTAGCCAGAAAATCATTGATGCCTTAAACAGTGGATTAACCATCGAACTGACGGCAATCAACTTGTATTTCATCTCATCAAAAATGTGCAAAGACTGGGGCTTCGACAAGCTCGCCAAGCACTTCTATGATGAATCGATTGAAGAAATGAAGCACGCTGATCAAGTCATCGACAGGATTCTCTATCTCGATGGAGTGCCGGAAATTGCCCGATATGACGTGATCCGAGTCGGAAAAACAGTGGAAGAACAAATCCAGAACAGCCTGGAATTAGAAACCAGGGGAGTTGCAACTTATAATGAAGCAATCGAACTCTGCCATCAGGATAAAGATGCAGGCAGCCGGGAATTGATGGATCAGATGGTTGTTGAGTCTGAAGAAAGCGTCGACTGGTGCGAATCACAACTGGAATTGATCAAGCAAGTCGGAATTCAGAACTATCTCGCCGAGCAAATCCGGGAATAAAATTAGAAGTTAGCCGACGGCAACAGCACAGAGACAACGCCGCTTTGATTCACCACAATCGTCACATTGCCCTGCCAACAGGTCTTTAATTCGACAATGGCAGGCAGTGCAGCCTTTGCCTGCGCCACAACCACGCATCACTTCATGAACCGATTCCGCACTGGTATCAGAGATACATTGCTGGACTTCCTCATGAGATACGTTCAGGCAATGACAGAGTAATCGCTGACGCGGAACAGTTTCTTTAACCTGAACTGAGGCGGATTGACTGAACTCGCTCTGTGTAACAATTGACATTTCACTTCATATCCAAGCGTCTGTCGCATCTTAATGTGGCAGACGCTGTTTTAATTCAGAGTTAAAATCTTGGTTACGGCAGGGTTTGCAGGCAGGACTTGAGAGTGCCCCATTTCCGGGTTGATCTCATGACTGGAAGACTATGAGACTCAGTCTCAACAACGCTAAGTATATCGGTCTTTGCGATGCAGGTCAACTACTTTGAAAAAAGAAAAAATCGACTTTGGAGGAGTTTACCGGCCATACAAGCGCACATACACACACGTACCTGCAACATAAATAGCTCCCCTAATGCTCAAAAAAACAAAATCGACCTGTGAAGCAGAGATAAGACTCAGAACGATCAAACGCTGAAAGCAGCGATCATGTTGTCTGTTTTTTAAAGGCAGTATCAGGATCCCGAAACCGATATCCCACCCCCCGCACAGTTTCAATCAGCTGGGAATGCTGATCCAGCTTCTGACGCAATGCCCGAATATGCACATCAATCGTTCGCTCCAGAACCAACGCATCATCACCTAAAGCAGCATCAATCAACTCGGCTCGAGAGAAAACCCGGCCCGGCTGTCTGACCAGGGCTTCGAGTAATTCAAATTCACTCCGTGTCAGCGAAATCGGCACATCATCAATCATGACTCGATGACGACGTCGATCAATCATCACTCCCTGGCTCACAATCGTATCCGTTGATTCCCCGTTGCTTTCACGACGTCGAAGCAAAGCTTTGATTCGCTCCAGCAAAATTTTTACACTGAAAGGCTTGGTGACATAATCATCTGCTCCAAGTGTAAAACCGACAACCTGATCTGTCTCCTCTGATTTGGCAGTCAGCATGAGAATCAGTATATTGTTGGTCACAGGATCGGAACGTAGTCGGCGACAGACTTCCAATCCATCCATTTGCGGAAGCATCAAATCCAGAATAATCAAGTCTGGTGCCTTAAGTTGTGCCTGCCTTAATCCATCCATCCCATCCAGGGCAACGACAGCATCATATTTCTCCTGTCGCAGATTATATGCGAGAACTTCAGAGAGACTACGATCATCTTCAATGACGAGAATGCGTTTCTTTGACATTTTTTCTTAGATCACTTATATAAAAAACGAGTCAGTTAGAAAATATTTCCTTATGACGATGACGAACAATTTCACCTTCCGTCAAATAAATTACATCTTCAGCAATATTAGTTGTATGGTCGGCAATACGCTCGATATGGCGTGCTGAAGAAAAAAAATGTAATGCTGGTTTAATCAGTTCTGAATCGGTTTGCATCAAAAGGTAAATTTCATTGATGATTTCTCGGTTATACTCATCAACGATATCATCTCTCTTACAGACATCACGCGCTTTTTCAGTATCAAAATCAATAAAAGCATCAATCGCATCTCGAAGCATCGAAACGGTGACCTTGGTCATTGGTTCCAACGAGGCAGGAATGCGAAAGTCAGGATAATGCGACAGTCCAATTGTCCGTTCTGCAATATTAACAGCGAGATCAGCGATACGCTCCAGGTCATTGTTGATCTTCAACACCGTTGCTGTTTCACGTAAATCGACGGCCACCGGTTGATGCAGCGCCAGAATTTTCAAGCAATCCTCTTCGATTTTGACTTCACTCTCGTTGATCGCGCGTTCTTTTTCAATGACTTCGTTAGCCAGATCAACTTGAACTTCATAGAGCGCACGACTGGCTTTGGAAATCATCTCTTCTACGAGAGAAGATTGAGTGATGAGTTCTCGTTCAAGCGATTCCATATCGCGCTGTAAATGTTTTGTCATTGGCTTATCCAAATCTGCCAGTAATGTAATCTTCGGTTTGCTGTTTTTGAGGATTCGTGAAAAGCGCTTCCGTAGCCCCGGATTCCACTAGTACTCCCTGATAGAAAAAAGCAGCCTGATCTGAAACCCGTGCCGCCTGTTGCATATTATGCGTCACAATCACGATCGTATACTGTTCTTTAAGTTCAAAAATCAAATCTTCAATTCTTGCCGTGGATGCAGGGTCCAATGCAGATGCCGGTTCATCCATCAGTAATATATCAGGGTCATTCGCTAAAGCACGGGCAATACACAACCGTTGTTGCTGTCCACCTGACAAATTCAAAGCTGATTCATTTAAACGGTCTTTCACCTCATCCCAGAGAGCCGAGCGTTGCAGCGAACGTTCCACAATTTCGTATAAATCTTTCTTCTTACGGATACCAGCTATTTTAGGACCGAAAGAAACATTGTCAAAAATCGATTTCGGAAAAGGCGTTGATTTCTGAAACACCATTCCAATTCGCTTTCGCAAGGTGACGATATCCGTCCGGGAAGAATAGATCTCCTGACCTTCCAGCAAGATCTCTCCCTCAACCCGCGTTCCTTCAATCATATCATTCATACGATTAAAGCAACGCAAAAACGTCGACTTACCACAACCGGAAGGACCAATAAAAGCGGTCACACAACATTCAGGTATCGAAAGCGAAATATCAGTTAAGGCGCGGTTCTCTGAATAATAAAATGACATATCTCGCACACTGATTTTTTCAGTGGCCTGTGCCAATTCATCCGCTGTCCGCATTCGCTTTCCTGATGGAATCGAAGGTCGCACGATGGGAGCTTTTGAAAAGCCGGAAGTCGCCTTATCGGAAGGTTGTATCATTTTTTTTACCAAGGGTGTAGAAGCCATGGATTGAAAATCCTTGCTAAGTGAAATTATAGATACTTTTTATTAGTATGTGTCACTCATTTTTCTGATTACTCATTTCAATCCCAAACGCCCGGCATTACCAGCGGATCTTTTTCCCATATTTATGACGTACAAAGATCGCGATCGCATTCATGCTGACTAATACAATCAGGAGAACAAGAATACCAGCAGCAGCCAGATGATGAAAATCCTCTTGAGGCCGCGATGTCCAGTTGAAAATCTGTATGGGTAACGATGTGAACTCATCTGAGAGACGTTCTGGTACAAAAGGTACATAAGCCATTGCTCCCACGACAATTAAAGGAGCAGCTTCTCCCAATGCGCGAGAAAGTGCTAAAATCACCCCTGTCATGATTCCAGGGAGAGAAGCGGGCAAAACCTGATACCAAACCGTTTGCCACCGAGTGGCACCCAAGGCGTATGCCGAACGACGAATCGAATCGGGTACCGACCTCAGTGCCTCCTGACTAGCCAGAATAATAATCGGAAGTACAACCAGAGTCAGTGTCAGAGCACCTGAAAGAACGCTCCGCTCCAGGGCTAATGCACGCACAAACAAAGCCAGGCCTAGAATCCCATAAACTATGGAAGGCACACCAGCCAGATTGGAGATATTTAATTGAATCAATTTGCGCCATCTGCTTTTAGGAGCATATTCTTCCAGATAAACGGCAGCCCCCACTCCCAGCGGAACAGAAAACAATGCCGTCAGACCAATCAACCAGATGCTTCCATATAAAGCAGACTTGATCCCCGCCTTGTGTGGAAAACGAGAGGGAAACGAATCCACAAAATCCCAGCTCAGCCAGCTTTTTCCTTGCAGAATGATATTCCAGATCAAAATGAACAGCACAATTACACACGTAACCGTCGCCAGAAAACAAACCGAAGTGAATAATAAATTCGTAATTCGGCCACGTCGTTTTGCTGTATAGATATCAAGCTTTGTACTCATTCGTATTGTTCTCCCACTCGAGAGAGAATGTATTGCGCGATCACGTTCATTACCATCGTTGTAATAAACAACATTAATCCCACAGCAAAAATGGTTCGATATTCGACTGTACCCGTGGGTGTATCACCCTGACTGACCTGCACGATATAGGCTGTCATGGTTTGAATACTTTCCAGAGGATTCAAAGTCAGCTTGGGTGTAGCACCCGCCGCCAGAGTGACTGCCATCGTCTCTCCAATGGCTCTAGAAATCGCCAATAGAAAACTGGCAATAATTCCCGACAAAGCTGCCGGCACGACAACTCGCACCGTCACCTCAAATTTATTGGCGCCCAACGCAAAAGCGGCTCCGCGCAGAGAAAGTGGAACCGACTGTAAAATATCTTCGCTTAACGAAATGATCATCGGCAGGATCATGATGCCCACGACGATACAGGCACTGGCAGCGTTAAACACCCCGGCACTGGGAAATAAATAACGGATGATCGGGGACACGGTAACAATAGCCAGATATCCATAAACAACGGAAGGAATGCCGGCCAATATTTCCAGAAACGGCTTGACGATATCCCGGAATCGCGGAGACGCATATTCACTCAGATAAATGGCGGTTCCCAGTCCAATAGGAACCGCAACAATCGCAGAACCGGCGGCAACCAACATCGTTCCACACATCAAAGGCAAAATCCCAAAATGCTGTGGCTTCAACAACGGAGTCCACCTCGTACCCGTCAAAAATTCGATGATCGAAACGTCGAAGAAAAATTGAACGGATTCATACAACAGAATAATGACAATACCCACAGTGACTAGTACAGAAATACTGGCACAGATGAACAATGCGAAATGAATGACACCTTCATAGAAAGGACGCAGGCGAACCAACAGGCCATCTGCTCTTGCTAAAGACGTGGAGCGAGGCAGCTTGATAACTGCTGCCTCGCCGAGTTCCATCTCAACCGATTGTTCTTTGCCGGAACCTTCTTCTGTCACTTGGATAAAGCTCCCTTAAAACTATCCTGATTTGCTTTGACGACTTCATCTGAAACGGGGACATATCCCACATCAGCGGCAAGCTCAGCTGCGTTTTCCAGATAAAACTTCACAAAGGCAACTGCCTCTGGCCGCTCGAAAGCTGATTTTCGCACATAGATAAACAAAGGACGCGAAAGGGGTGCATAAGAATTGTCACGTACCGCTTCCACCGTTGGCTTTTTGCAACCAGCACCACTGTCAACACCCAATAGCTTCAGTTTGTCTTTGTTCTCTTCATAATACGCGTATCCAAAATAACCGAGAGCATACTCATCTGACTGGACTCCCGTTACCAGAACATTATCATCTTCGCTGGCAGTGTAATCCGCTCGACTTGCTTTTTCTTCCCCGACTATTGCTTTCGTAAAGTAATCAAAAGTACCCGAATCAGTACCAGGCCCATACAACTTGATCTCTTTGGCAGGCCATTTGGGATTCAGGTCTTTCCACTGTTTCACTCCACTTTCAGGACGCCACAATTCCTTAAGCTGGCCAGTAGTCAAACAATCACACCAGGTATTTTTAGGATTCACAATCACAGCTAAACCATCAAAGGCAACCGACAGTTCAATAAATTCAATCCCTTTTTCTTTACACGCAGCGGCCTCTTTTTCCTTCATGCCACGTGAAGCATCACAGATATCAATTTCGCCAGCGATGAACTTTTTCATCCCGGCGCCGGTTCCGTGTACTCCCACAGTAACACGCACATCCGGCTGCACTTTGCGAAACTCTTCAGCAACCGCTTCACTAATAGGATAAACAGTACTCGATCCATCAATTTGCACTTTACCCGAAAGCTTTCCACTTCCAGCGTTTCCCGCCTGTGATTCAGAGCCATCGCCATCGTTACTGCCACCAGAGCATCCAACGCCAATCAGGAAAATCCCCATCGCCAGACACAGCACTCCCATTGCTTTCCCAATATTTCTTGTGACCATTTCGTGTAGCTCTCCCAATGCGATATGCTGGAAATCAAGATAGATGTTTGCTTAAAACAAGGCGTGAAACAAACTGGCCAGAATGACCAAAAAAGCGTTCGGCACACCTTTTTCAGATGCCCATTAACATACCCGCGAAGTGTTAAGATAATATTAAGAATCTGTGAAGTACTTAATCTTTCCTCAACATTCAGAAAGCAGAACGCAAAACACTTAATCCTTTTAATAAAAAGGACTTACATCACAGACGACGGGAATTTTAACCACGCGGAAGACGTACAGAAAAGGTACTGCCCTCGCCGACTTTACTGGTAACTCCAATGCTACCATTGAATGACTGAACCAGGTGTTTCACGATGGAAAGCCCGAGACCCGTTCCCCCTAATTCGCGCGAACGGGCTTTATCCACACGGAAGAATCGTTCAAAGAGACGCGCCTGATACTTTTCCTCAATCCCAATGCCGGTATCTTCCACTTGAAGTAGTACCGTATGGGAATCTTCGCATTGCCAGCGAATGGTAATCATCCCCTGATCGGGAGTGTATTTGATGGCATTATTAATCAGGTTGCCCAGAATCTGATGCAACCCTTCTTCATCCGCTTTAATTTTGATTCCAGGCTCTTTTTCTTCAATCAGCAGTTCAATGTTTTTGGACTCAGCAACTTTTTGCTGGTCAACCAGACACGCTTCCACAAAAGGTCTCAGTTCGATACTAACGATATCAAACACCTGATTTCCTGACTCAATGCTGGCCAGACTAATCAGATCCATAATTAATTCATGTAATCGTTCGGCCTGTTCTTCTATCCGAAGCAAAAAAGTTTGACTGATCTTCGGATCATCCATCGCGCCCCGAATCAATGTTTCGGTATAAGCTTTGATGGAACTCAGAGGAGTTTTCAATTCATGCGAAACATTCGCCACAAACTCCTGCCTTAAAGATTCCAACCTGCGCAGCTCAGTCATGTCGAATAATACAATCACCAGACCCGGGCAGGGATCTCCGGGCAATGGGGTCGTCGTGACTCCTAAAATCCGATCACTGGTACTCTCCAGCTCGACTTCCATTCGCCGAGGCTCCAGTGTATTCAACACTTCAGTCACCGCTTTTTGCAGCTGATGGTTGCGGACGGATTCAAACAAAGGCTTCCCTTGAGCCTCTTCAGGAGAGAAAAACAGGAGTCGACCCGCTGATTCATTGGCAAATAATACATGTTGATGATCATTCGTGGCGATCACACCTTCCACCATTCCTTCCAATACAGTACCCAATCGATCGCCACTAGCCTGCAATTGCCTGACGCGCTCAGCCATTTCCTGACTCATATGATTAAATGACTGCGCCAGAATTCCCAGCTCATCCTGCTGCGGAAAATAGAGCTTTTGATCATAATCCCCGCCCGCTATAGACTCGGCGGCATTGGTCAAAATCGTCAAGGGACGGATCATCCGGGCCACAACCCAATAGGTAATAAACATCACCGTCAAGCTGACCAGAAACGCGATACTCCAGATCAGTTTTTCAACGGAAGAAACTTCCTTCTGAATTTTTGCCATTGTAATGGCAACGCGCACGACGCCTGTCGGCTGACCTTTTTCTTCAAACAGCATAGCATAATACAGCATCGGCTCACTTAAGGTCGGGCTGATTCGTTCGGACGTTCCAGAACCGGTCGAAATCGCCTGGATGATTTCAACACGATTCTTGTGATTTTCCATTCCGCCAACCATCTCCAGAGTAGCCTGGTCAGAATCGGCGATCACAATACCATCCATATCGATCAGAGTCAGCCGTGTACCCGTCAGTGCGCCCAGCTTTTTGACCTTTTCCTGTAGATGCTCTGTAAGTCCTTGCTGAAAAACATCATCCAGACTGCTCCGCATGATCACAGCAGAGTCATGCAAACGCTGCTGAACCTGTTCAACGACCTGAGATTGCTGACGCCCCGAAACGATCAATACAAAGACAATCGCAGACGCGATATTTAAACCGGCATAAACCAGAAACAGCTTCCAGAACAGTCGCGAAGACCACATCGTTACATCCACCTTGACGAATAAGAGAGCATTCTACGAAACCATCACCGACAATCACGATGCATTGGTCCGTCAGCCTCTCAAAACTCTACAATAAATAAATTCGAATAACAGAATTCGCCTATTGTGAGCCTGACTCCAACTTCTCTGCAAGGGCTGAACATCATTTTCATAAAGAGTTCATTAGAACTCCAGAAAATAATCGGATGCGCGTCAGAATGCA
>NZ_CALEMX010000209.1 GCF_937910335.1 uncultured Gimesia sp.
CTGGACCAATGGTTCAACAAATCGAGTTTGCCCGGAATCGCCCATTTCGCGAACAGCATCAATCCGAGTGGAATTGAGTCTGTCACTTGTAAGTCGTACCATTTCCTGCATCCCTTCGACATCGCCTAAACGACTTAGAGCAGCTACGGTTTCAAAACGAATTCTCTGGTTAGAGTGTGTCATCAATGAGCGTAGGGAAGGCCCGGGGCTTTGGTCTGGCGCAGATTTCATGATGCCTTCAATGGCAATGGGGTTATGGCAATGCCCGATCGCATTGATGGCAGCGAGCTTTACAGATTCGTTTTTGTCTTGCAATAGCGGCAGTAACCATGTTGCATACTGAGGTGATCCGTGTGAGCCAAAATAGACACAGCCCAGGATTCGAATATCAGGCCATGTGTGATTAATTGCCAGGAGTGCGAGTTGTGCAGTTTCTTCATAGTTGTCTTTGGCAATTGCTGCCATGACGATACGCCAGACTAGTCGATCCTGCTCATGTGTCATCAGTTTTCGGAGACGCTTCACAATAATCGGACTTAATGAGACGTTTTGTGAATTATTTAAAAGCTGTTGAGCGGCTTTGCGCCGATCAGAGATGTGAGTACTTGTCAGCTCTTGCAAAGCCGCATAGCTGGGATCCAGTTTTGGAAGCAGATCAGAATAGATTTCACTCGGTATTTGGATGGATGTTTCCAGAATTAATTTCTCAAGCACTCTGAGTTCTTTTCCTGAAAGGTGCGAAAGTTCCTGATAAGCTTGATGATATGGCGTTGAGTTACGCGACTGGTTGATCACTTCGTGAAAGTAGGCCTGGATTTCTGCAACCCGACTCGTATTGACCTCATTTTCAGTTTGAATTCCCTGTTTCATCAGTTTATTCCATAATCCGCCCGGGATCTGTTCCGTACGTACTAATTCTCTGACAGCGTCAATGCGTTCTGCTTTCGGAGCTTCGATCGAGATTGAGCCTCCCGAGCCGGTGCGGTTGATTAACTGCATGATACTTTTTCGTCGTGTTTTATAAGTGCCTTCCTGAATTCCTTCCAGTAGTAACGGTACAGCGAGATCGTCGGGCCATTGGGAGACAGAATGGATTACTGTCAATTGAACTTCCGAACTTCGGTCATTGATTAATGATCGCAGCAGGAGCGCGGATTCGACTGAAACTGTCTGGCTTAATCCTTCAGCAACTGTACTTCGGACCGATGAAGAAGCATCGTCTTTGAGTAGTGCTAAATAGTGAACTCCCCAGGGTGTCAGTCCAATTGCGGCTGAAACGCGGGAACTTTCTTGCAGACGTTTTGACTGTGTTTGTAGTAGTTCTAAGGCTTGTTCCGTTCCTAAGATTCCCAGGTGTTCGATCGCTTTGTTTTGAACCAGAAGATCGGAGTCTCTCAATTGTGATGTGAGGATCGCTTCCGTTTCGGGATGACGAACCAATGCAGCCCAGAGTCCAAAATTCCAGCGCAGGACGGCATCGGAGTCCCAACGAACCTGCATTATGTTTGCTGGCCAAACCGAGGCTTCGTATTTTTGGGAGGGAATGAGTGACGGGTCCCGATCTGAGATTTGATTCTGTTCTCTATAAAACCCGAGTCCATGGATCAGACAGGCATCCATGGCTGCCCGCCGTAAAATTTTGGGAGGAAGCGTTTTACCATCGCTCACATTCAGAGATTGTTCCAATGAAGGAATCGCAACTGGTGGCATGAATCGAGCCAGTCCCCGATAGAGTTCCCCCCGTTGTTCAATTGATATGTCGGGGCGTTGCAATAATTTTGTGAGGCGGTTTTTTGTGGTGAGAGGCATTGCATCCGCGCGTGAAAGCACGAGGCAAATACCATTGATGGCAGCATGTTTCATCGCCGAAGAGACGAGAGTCATTTCAGGAGTAGTTTTTGGCGTTTCCTTTTTCCAACTTTGAAAAATCTCACGCGTGTTTGACTCAGGAATCGTGTCTGCGGCTAAGCGATCATATTCAAGTTGTTCAAAGACGATTTTTTCAAGGATCGGAATGGCATCCAGGGCATTTTCAGGATCAAGCGAAGCCCAGAGGATGGCAGCGTTCCACCCTGAGAGAGAATCCCATTTTGAGAGTTGTTTTAATGCAGCAATTTTTCCGAGAGGTTGTGTAGAACTGGCTTTCGATTTTGAATCCGGAAAACCGGTTCTTACTAAAAAATCCTGCAATGAATCAAAGGACCAGTTTTCGTGTGGGACGTTTGTTTTGTCGGAGAGCTGATTTGGTTCAGTTTGCGGATTTTGTAACGGTTTCTCTTTTTCGGTAGTAGCGTTTTCTAGTTCGCTCTTTGGAATCTCTGGTGAGGGTTCAGCTGTTTTTGTCACACTGGATTCTGCCAGCAATTGATTTTCTTTCAATGATCCGAATACCCAGCGATGTACATCAATCGAAGAGAGCACGCTCTGATTCTTGTGTTCCTGTAGTGTTTTCCATTCCTGGAAGGGAGCCCAGTTATGGTTGCGGACCCACAAATCCTGAGATAAATATACGTGGAGCCCTTCCAGTTCCTGTGGGAATTCTCTGGATACTTTTTCTTGCAGAGGGATCGTTACTTTAGCCTGCTGTACGTTCTGGAGCAGACTCTTCTGACAGCCGACAGGAACCGCGCAGCAAAGAACAAAACCGATCCATAACGTATTTCGTAAAAGACGCGGCAAGGGTTCGGGGGCTTCCGGTAAATCGATTCCGCGAGGAGAGGCAGAAATCATGAGATAAGCTGAAATGGGAAAAAGAAAGAATTGGCGTGTGAGAAAGAGAGAAGTGAGTGGCGAACTTTATCAAAATTACGATTGTGACAGAAGAGCATTCTGGCTTGAACAATTGAGTCGTTGGCAGCTTTGGTTTACCAGTTGCGTGTTTGTATCATCGCTTTCTGTCTTGTGTAGATTCTCTCAGTTACGAATCCATGTAGTGTACATGGGTTGCAAGAGTGGTTTTAGTACAATCAATAGCCTTGAAGTCTGATAATTAGTCTGTCATGCTCATGTCCTATTTTGCTCAAACCCTCAAAAGCTACATTTCAAATTCAGGGAGAACAAATCGGATGTTGCAAAAAATGGTATCTGGATTAGTGGTCCTGCTCGTTTTTGTTTGTTTTTCGACTGTTGAGTCAGCGGAAAAGACGTCATCCGGAAAACAGCGGGCTGGCAAACTCAATACCACGATTCCGGTCAAAATGGATTATCTGATCTCTCTGCCTGAGAACTATGAGCAACAGGAAAAGTGGCCTTTGCTGCTCTTTTTACATGGTGCAGGCGAAAGAGGCGATAATCTGGATCTGGTGACCATACATGGTCCGCCAATGCTGGTCAAAAACGGAAAACAATTTCCATTTATCATCGTCTCGCCACAATGTCCCAAGGATCAGCTCTGGCAGCCGGTGGAGCTCACCGCGTTATTGAATGAGATCGAGCAGAAGTATCGAGTCGATAAAGATCGCATTTATGTCTCGGGATTAAGTATGGGAGGTTTCGGAACCTGGTCGTTAGCGGCATATACTCCTTACCGATTTGCTGCGTTGGTTCCCATTTGTGGCGGCGGTGAAAAATTCTGGGTTAAGAAGATCAAGCATGTACCAATCTGGGTGTTTCACGGTGCAAAAGATACAGCTGTTCCATTAGAGAGATCGCAGGTACTGGTAGATGTGCTGAAAAAGGCAAAATCAGATGTCAAGTTTACGGTTTATCCCGAAGCAGGTCACAATTCATGGACCGAGACTTATGACAATCCGAAATTGTATGAATGGCTTTTGAAACAGAAACGGAAGCCGGAGTCTGAAGTAAAAGCGGCAGATAAAAAAGAGGAAGAAGCGCGAAAAGCAAAACGGGCTGCTGCTAAAAAGAAGAAGTAAGCAGGCGATGGTTGGGAATTACTGGACGAGACCTTTGGTTAATTCCATAAAAGCCGTTTCAAGATTGATTTCTTCTTCGCGGAAGAGAGAGAGCTGGAATCCTTCATTAATTAAAAGTGTGGGAATAAAGGTGTAGTCTTTGACCTCGTTTTGCAGAATTACGAGCATCACATTGTTTTGGATTTCAATATTCAAAACGAGATCGTGAGATTCAAGCAGGGCTGCGGCTTTTTCTGTATTCGCGTTGACTGCAACGTATAATAGAATCCGCTGTCTTGCTTTTTTCATGACTTCTTCAACGTTATCGTCGATGATCAAATTGCCTTTTTCAATCATCCCGACTCGCGTGCAGACATCTGCCAACTCGGGTAAAATATGACTTGAAACAATGACCGTTTTCTTTAATTCACCCAGACGTTTCAATAGATTTCGAATTTCGATTCGTGCGCGTGGGTCCAGGCCACTTGCCGGTTCATCCAGTAAAAGAACCTGAGGTTCATGCAGCAGGACGCGCGCCAGGCCAATACGTTGTGTTTGACCGCGAGAAAGTTGATTGACCATCGCATCTCGTTTGAAAGTCATATCAACCAGTTCCAGTTTTTCTTCGCAAATCTTGCGACGTTGAGGACCCTTGATTCGGTATGCAGATGCAAAAAATTCGAGGTATTCAAGAACCGTCATGTCATCGTAAACACCGAAAAAGTCGGGCATGAAACCGACGAGACGTCTGATTTCTTCAGGATGAGTATAGATCGATTTTCCGCAAACGTAAGCTTCTCCATAATCCGGGCTGAGAAGTGTCGCGATCATTCGCATGGTGGTTGTTTTACCGGAGCCGTTAGGACCAATAAAACCAAAGACATCGCCTTCACCCAGGCTCAGGTTGATGTTATTAACAGCGATCAGGTCGCCATAGCGTTTGGTTAAATTGCGTGTTTCAATCACTCGTTATCACTCCCGGAAGGTGTGTTCTGCTGCTCTTTTGGTTTTTTATCCTTATCTTCATCTTCCAACGAAGGTAATTCATTCAGTACTTCGGTTGCATTTTTGACAGGGATTACAATTCTGACAAAGGTGCTCTGGTTTTTTGGATCAAGTATTTGCTCATCTAGCTGGGTTTGACTGAGTGCTGTATCCATTCTGGCAAATAGAACGGCTCTGCCTAATCGCAATTGTTCAGTCAGATCCAATTGTTCCGATGAAAAATTAGAAAGGCCTGTGTAACCAAAACCACCTGACAATTTATGATAAGTCAGCATTTTCAGGATTTCATAGGTGTCTTTAGAGAATGGGTTGTAATCGGTTTGTTGTGTTATCACATTATCAGTCTTTTGCCCTTTGGCTTTAAATCGGCGAGAGACAGAACGTGTCAGGTACCCCTTGATGTTGCGTGATTCAATTGTGAAGCTATTGAAATTCAATGGCTGATGGGGAGAAAAGTATGAATCTTCAAGATGCTCCGGATTGACAACCGGCAGATAGATTCGGTTTCCGTAAGCCAGCACCCAATCTTTGAGAGGGCTGGAAAAATGATGCGTAAGATTGCCTGAAAGTTGGCTTAGATTATTACCGATCAGATTCGATGATACCAGATCCGCCTTTTTTTGAGTCCAATCTGCTCTGAGGCTTTTCGTACCCCATTTTAGAATGGGAAGGTTCTTGATCGATTGAGAATCATTGGAAAACTGGTAGCTGGGGCCAGTCAATGTTCCTTCAGCAGATCGATACATGCCGGCAAACGTGGTTTCTGGTAAACCATTCCAACAGATTTGCGTCTGAAAGTATTTCTGGGAATCCTTCAATACCGGTAGGATCGATTGAATTTCGACCTGGTAGCGGCGGGTATCAGGGCTATATAAGTTTAAATAGGAACGTCCGCGAAAATGGCCCTCGGAAGCATCGTAGTCGACAACATTGAGTTGTGTCGAATTTAATTGATCGCCATTCGCTGATCGAGCTGATGCGATTCCCCAGACGGCTGCCAGTAAGACCATCACCGGGAAGGTGACCCAAGTGAAATGCGGTTTTTTCAAGATGTGATGCACCAGGATAAAGTCCAGAACGCCAATCAGGAATAGATAGAGTAAAATCAGGCCCATGACCCACCAGTGAGAAGGTCTTCGTACTTCCGCAAAATTCTGTTGTGAATGAAAAATTTGGGTTTCCAGTTCAGAAATTCCAGTCTGAGAAAGCCGCTTTCCCAGGATGGCATTCACTTGATTCGTGGAACTGGTCTTCTTTGTTCTGTTTGCCAGTTTGGGACAGAGTTTTGTTAATCCATCCCAATTAACCAGGGGGTTGGCTTTGAGATCCAATGTAAGGAATGTAACTACCCCCAGACCAAAGGGAATTCGGACCAGTACCGGGCCATTCAGCGAAGATGCCAGTACCTCTCCTGTTTCAATTTCAATTCGGGAGGCATTGGCAACACCACGAATACGAGAACGAACCGCAGCGTATAGTTCCAGACTGCTCAAATCACGAACTTGAGTTTTGCCACGAATCTTGACGGGGACCCATTTGAAAAGCTCACTTTCCTGATATGCTTCTATGGCTGTTCCTACGCAGACAACAAGATGCCCACCGTTAACCACCCATTCTCGAATGGCCTGATTTTTTTCTACACCGACTGGATATTCTGCATTGATGATGATGGTGTCGAGAGAGTCATAACCTACAGAAGTCTCTGGCAAGAGTGACAGATCTGAGATTGCAGTAATAAACTGGTCGAGATCAAGATCATCTAGTGTTGGTGGGGAAGAGTGTGCTGGATCAAAACCAGGGATCTCACCGATCGTGGCCCAGAGATTGGCTGACTGTTTTAATCCCACTCCAGTGAATTGATTTCGAGTTGATTGCGGGGAATAGAGCGTTTCGTAAAGGATTGACTCGGTTTGTGCGTCACGTAGTCTGATTTTTAACGGACAATCGAGAAGGCCCGCTTTAAAGACTGAGTAGAGTTGATAAGTTCCCTGTTGAGAGAATCGATAGACTTTTGAAGGTGTTTCAGTGGGATTGCCATCAGGCGAAAGGGCAACGACCGATAGTTGCAGCTCAATCGGGGACCGTGTTGACAGCTCTACTGAAATCGGAACCCAGCGACCTACTTTATAGAGCCCATCGAAGCCGACGTGAATATGTTTGACTTCAACAGAATTCGAAACCGCTTCTGCTGCTAAGGAAAACTGATTGGCGTTGAGTACCATCAGTGCCAATGCGCAGATTGTTTTGAGTTGGAACGAAAGAGATGGTTTCATGGATTATTTTCTGATCCCGTCGATACAAACGTTTCGTCAGGAATCAGTTTCAGTTCTGACAGTGTGTATTTATCTCGAATATAGATGAAACGGAATAATAAGTATAAATAGAGATATCACTTTGTATTATGGCTTGATCCGAGCCCGGGCTCAATACATTGCCAGTACAAATCAGTGGTTTCTATAGATTAACACGTTCTTAATTCATGGTGAACTCGTCAAATTCTGGAGAAGCGCACCGAACTTTGCTAATGCGATTTCCGGTATCGTATGCGGTCCCATGAACTCAGAAAAGTCGACCTCAAATTGATGCTGCTCTAATAGTTCTTTTAACCAGATCGCCCCATCGTAGGGGAGAATGGGATCTTGTCGTCCATGGCTTTGCAGAACGGGAAACTTTTCGGATTTTTCTGCAAGCGATTTCCATCTTTGTTCACAGAGCAGAGTTCCTGACCAGATGATGAGCGCTGCCGGCGGTTCTGGGAGATTGAGAGCGACCTCAGTGGAGATCATCGATCCCTGTGAAAAGCCCGCCATCACAAATTGCGAAAGGGGTAACCCAGATTCTTTTTGCAGTTCGTCGATAAATTCTCTTAGTTGTTGCGCCGCCTCCAACAGCCCATCGGGAGTTGTATTTCGTTGATCACGGATTCTTCCTGATTCAATCGCGGCGTTCAATTCTGCTACATCCAGCATCCACCAGGCACGTCCGCCCGGAATTCCCATTTCAATTAATGAAAGTGGGGCTGCAGGGAAAACAAAGCGAACCCGATCCGCTAAGTCCGGATTGCTTCTCAGGATCTCAGGTCCCAAAGGGACCAGGTCATCACCTGGGGCGCCAAATCCATGACAGACAATCACTATAATGTTTGGTGTTTGATCGTTTTGTAATTCATCATAAATCTGGCAACTGAGGGGGCCAATGGTTTTGGTCGTGAGAGTCATGAATTCCTGAATCTTCTGAAGTGTTAGTGGTGTCTGAGTTTAGAACATCATTAAGTCATAACCGCTTATTGTGTCCAGGAAGGAATGATATGGCAATCAAAGTGCCTGTGATACGAAGCAAGTTTACATGTTCTTCGAAATCAAATTGATACGATTGTCGTCGAAATCGCATCAAATCTCTCTAGTAAGGGTATTTCATCTGAGAGGAATGAGAATTGATATTCGGCATTAAGTTGATTGATATAAGTCATTTACCGGGAACCTGCGCGGGACCTTCAATTTCAGGAACGCGTTTTGCCTTAGTTGTGTTGCATTCCAACAGGTGTGGAATGGAAAGACAGGAAATCAAAAGTGATTTCAACTGGTCCACAAGTAAGGGAGAATCATGATGTTTCAGCGAAACAGCTATCGGGGAATTTTTGTTACGGTCTTATTCTCAGTCATCGCACAGGATGGCTTGCTGTTTGCACAGGCGGGAGGACTGGACTCTACAGTCGGGAAGCTCAATCGTGATTCCTTTCTATTGTGTCGTGAAATTCGAAAGAATTTAAGTGGGATACGGGGTCAGAGAACTCTGTTTTCCAAAGCGTACGATATTCATGAAATGGCTGATAAAATGCATCGCATGGTAATGCTCAATGCTCCTGTCAGAGGTATGGATCAGGCATTATCGGATTTAAGTCTCCTGGTTGATGATTTGAATTTTTCGATCAAAGCCATGAAGTTGCCCGTTTTTCGTGATCCCGTCAATAGACCCACTGGCCCGAATGGATATGTTTTCTATGGTGGGAATGGTTATCCACAACCCTGTTTTCAATGTAACGGTTTTCCTTATCGAATGATTCCAGAGCGGAATATGCGTGATGTCAGTCGATTGCTTTCTGAAATACAAACTTCAATTGTTCAGTTACAGGCACACTATTCACCTCACCTGCATCAGACGCCGCGCCAAAGATTATTTCCTGCGCCAGGTACCATTCCGCAATCTGATAGTTTTTTAAAGACGCAACCTTCGCGTCTACGCGAACTGTTCCAGGAAGAAAACGATTCCCAGTGGAAGCCATCACGGAAGTCTGCTCCTCTCTTGCCACCGGTCTTGCCACCGGTACCACCACGAGATCAAGCAAAACCTTTCCAAAGCGGGCCTCAATTACTCCCGCCACTGCCACCGAATGGTTGATCTGATCATGATACTCCTTCAATGCTTGAATTCTTCAGGAAGATGCATCACTATATATTTTTGTCAGAGTAAACAAAAAAGTGTATGACTGATTTTCGAGAGGGATTTCATTGATGGAATTTGATGCTGAGGAAGTGACGGCTTACTTACATCAGCATATTCCTGTGACAGAAGCGATGTCGATTAAAGCGTCATCCGAGTCGAGCGACGTACTCCGTCTCTGTGCCAGATTAGCCCCCAATTTAAACCATCAGGAAACCGCCTTTGGGGGAAGTATTGCCAGTATTGGTATTCTGGCTGGTTGGACTCTCATTCATCTTCGCTTACAACACGATGAACATCGTTACAAAATCGTCATTCAGAAAAGTGAGATGGAGTTTCTGCTTCCGATTGAAGATGATTTTGAAGCTGAGTGCCCCTATCCGGAGGAAAGTGTCTGGATGCCTTTTCATGCAGGTCTGGAACGGAAAGGCCGTGCAAGGATTGATCTGCAATCGTCAGTAACCGTCAACAATCAGGTGGCAGCCATCATCAGAGGAACCTTTGTGGCGAAGAAACTGGAATCTTTCTGAGGGGAATTAATCGGTGCCTTCGGGGTTGTTTTGCTGATGCGGTTCTGTCTGCTTTACGTTTAAAACGCTTTCTGAAAGTGATTTGTTGGCGGTATAGAGGTGAATATCTCTTTGGGGAAATGCAATTTCAAATCCGGCTTCAGCAAATTGCTCATGGATTGCGGTGTTCAATTCGTGAATGACGGCTAATCGGTTTTCCAGATTTGGCAGATAGGCCCGCAAGGTTAAGTTCAATGTACTATCGCCGAATGATTCAAAAGTGATGCTGGGGGAGGGATCTAAAAGAATCAAAGGATGGTTTGTCAAAATTTTGAGTGCCAGCTCCGATGCTTTATTCGTATCTGTGCCATACGCAATTCCGACGGTAATCATAATTCGGTTTACCGAGTCGGTCAAAGTCCAGTTTAGTAATTTGCCTGTAATAAATTCCCGGTTTGGAACGATGTATTCTTTACGGTCCCAGTTGGTGATGGTGGTGGCGCGCATACGGATTCGGGAGACCACGCCCGTTACTTCATCGACTGTGATGATATCGCCGACTCGGATTGGACGTTCGATGAGCAGGATCAAGCCTGAAACAAAATTGGCAAAAATTTCCTGTAACCCAAAAGCGAGTCCAAATGTCAAAGCTGTTGCCAGCCATTGTAACTTCGTCCAGCCCAGACCAATTGTGTTAAATACGATAAAAATGCCAAGTAGAGCAATGAAATAGCGCCCCAGGCTGGTGATGGCATATTTAACGGAAGTCTCTAACGGGAGTCTTTGCAGAATCAGGAACTCTAGTAGACCGGGAATGTTTTTTGTGGCGATGATCGCGAAAATCGCAAAAATGATAGCCAGGCCCAGGTCAAAGTATGTGACAGGTTCCAGTTTGTCGACCAATTGCGGTGAGCTTTTCCCGTCTGGTCCTTCTTTAAGTTCTATTGTTTGAATTGATGTCGACCAGAGACTGTATTCAAACGAATCCAGTCGATTAAATGCGGGAAGTGTGTCTTCCCAGATTCCAAAGAGCCCCAATAGCAGAATGATGCTGACCATCGCGTTGACCAATTTTTTGATCTGCATCGAGATTTTTGTGAGATCAGCGGGGCTCTCTTCTTCAGTCGAAATGCCTGCGACACTCGTTTCAGAGCCGGAATCTTGCGCATTAGTTCGGTTGGCGTGCAATCGATTTAGATTTTGCTCATGGCTTAGTTGTCGATGATGAATCAGAATCCAACGTAAGAGAAGCCCTCGGAAAATAATGACGACCAGGAACAACCAGAGCGACATGAAAAACAAGTGAAACAGGGTCAACGCTGTAAAGTAATAACCGATGAGTGTGATCAGAATCAGCAGACAGGGGACGAACAATGATAAAAAATAGATACAAGATTTAATGCGGTCATACCAGACTTCTTGATTGTAATTAAGGATTGACTGAAAGAGCCCGGATTTGGGGCGGAAAACACGGCGAGCAAAAATCGTGTAAACGACCAGCAATGCCACAAAAAACAGGCGTTCTAAGAAATCCTGGTTACGTTCCACTTCTTTTCCGTGCATGAGCAGAGTTAAAAAAAGTAGCGGAAGGGAAAAGGCAATCACCCAGCGAATATTTCTGCGCACATAGTAAACTGTTTGCTTATACCACCCGAAGTGAGATTCGCCGAGACCTAAAGGCCTACATATTTGTCGAATCAATTCCCAGAAAAATAATAACCAACCTACTTGACGTAAACTTAGTTCAACAGTTTTTACAAACAGTGGAGCATTTGAGTTGTTACCGATTCTCCAGGCAAAAAACCAGATCAAGCCTGGCCAGACAACGGCAATGAAAAGTGTGAGAAATGCAACGCGGGCAGTTACGGTAAATTGACGGTAGTTTGTTCTGGTGATTTGTTTATTAATCAGTCGTAGTTGTTGTCTCACGTTATAAGCTAGATAGACGAGACTCAGAAAACAGCAGAATGCTGTAAAGTAAATGACGGGGTTCTGAATGAGGTCTTGCTTAAGTGTGGAAAGTAAAGCTTTCCAGTGAGTCGAAGCAAATAGCCAGCGGAGTGAAGACGGGAGCTGTTTGAATTCTGTGAAAGAAAGAGGTGCAGAGCTTTTGATCCAGAAGACTCGTTCCTGAATGTAGTCAGAGTAAGCGCGCGTCTGCTTTACAAGATCCCTTTCAGAAATATCCAGATTGAGTAATTTATCAAAGTAGCTTTGCTTACTGAGCATCAAAGTGTCTAAATATTCTTTTTGTTTCGTAAGTGCTTCTTCGACAATGATATTTAGATTGATTTCTTCTTCAGTTGTCAGAGACCGTTTTGTGTTTTTCAGGATTTCAGTGACTTGGTCTTCCACTGTTGGGAAACTTGCCCATTTCTCATCCAACTCAAACCGTGTCAAATGAACATCGTCGATCAGTTTGCTGAGACGATGAATGTTTTCTTGATGAGATTTTA
>NZ_CALEMX010000210.1 GCF_937910335.1 uncultured Gimesia sp.
GCCAAAGCGAGGGAAGTCATCTGGGAAATGCGGGTTATAATTATTTTTGACCTTTATTTTCTTTCTCTGTAGGATTTCAGCCAAACACAAAAGAAAACCATCCATCCTTCAGAAAGTATGATTTGTTTCACCATGGGCAGCTCTCTCGATGATTCACAAGACGCTTGGAAGGAACTGGAGAAAATCGTCTCTGAATATGAGGATGCTCTACGAAAAGGCGATCAGCGTTCGATCGAAAGTGTCTGGAAATGCTTTCACCACAAAGGGTTTACGTTACTTATCGAACTTGTGAATACGGAACTGGAATGGAGAGTCAAGACTGGCGAAGCTGTTTATGTAGAAGAGTATCTGGAACGTTTCCCTGCCCTGTCGAAAGATCCTGACACAATACGTGAATTGATTGAAACTGAATATATTTTTCGATCAAGATTCAGTTCACAAGTTCATGCTTCTGAATACGCAAAGCGATTTCCCCAATTCGGTGAGTCATTGATACCTGGTTTGCAAAAAGCAGCCGAAGAGGATCAACCGAATCGGATGAGTTCCACTTTACATAACAAGTCTGTAACCCCAGCACAGCAGGCAATACAATCCCAGACGGAATCAGAAAAGTCATTTTCACCACCGAATCAAGCAGAACAGAATCTATCCCATTTAAAATATGGTCGTTACTTGATTAAGGAACTTCTTGGGGAAGGATCTTTCGGGCAAGTATTTCTCGCTTATGACCCCAAAACGGAACGTAATGTCGCCCTGAAAATACCGCGGCGTCACTTAGATCCGGATTCTGAAGAAAACGAGCGTTTTCTGCGAGAAGCTCGTGCAGTAGCGGCTCTCCAGCATCAAAATATCTGTCCGCTATTCGATCTCCTGGAAATAAAAGACCGGATTATCTTGGTAATGCCTTATATTGAAGGCAAATCACTAGCAGAGATGAGCAAACAACGTAAGCTCTCACTGAATGAATCCATTCAGCTTGTAAGCACACTCGCTACCGCGATGGCGTATGCACATGCTGCCGGTGTGATTCATCGCGATCTCAAACCAGCCAATATTCTAATTGACGAAAAACATTCACAACCAGTGATTACCGATTTTGGACTGGCACTACAACAAAATAGTAGTGAAACAAAGTTGACATTCCAGGGGCAACTCCTTGGAACTCCCGCCTATCTCTCGCCTGAACAGGCCTGTGGTGACCTTAATCGAATTGGTCCGGCCAGTGATATCTATTCCCTGGGAATACTCCTTTACGAACTTTGCACCGGAAAATTACCTTTTGATGGTTCAATAAATTCAGTAATCGGACAAATTCTCTCCCAGGAACCAGTGGAACCTTCGTCGATAAATTCTGATATTTCCCCTGCTCTGGAGCAGGTCATTCTTATAGCAACAGCAAAAGAACCAACGAACAGATTTTCTTCAATGGAAGAATTCTCAACTGCTTTAGAGGAATTGAATCCAACCCATTCTGGAAATGTCACATCAAAAGTAACCGCTCCATCCGGATCAAGTGACACGATTAGAAAACGATGGATGACCTTGGGTATTCCAATCTTGATTCTGACTGCAGTAACAGGAGCTTTCTTCAAGACTTACTCTTCCGCTCCAGATCCAAATTCCGGTGTTTTACAGAACGGGTTTTCGGAGTTCGAATCAAAGAATTCTGTTTTATCTGAGCAGGTTGATCTACTGAAAGAAATTTCACTCCCGGATGATATCGTCAATGGGAAATGGTTCATGGCTCCAAATGGCTTGATGGTGAATCCCAAGGAGTTTTCAAGATTAACGATCCCTGTTCATATGAAGGGAAACTATCAACTTGAATTGGAATTGACTCGTCAATGGGGTGAAACTGAAATCAATCTCATTTTTCCTGTCGCAAATAAAACATGTATGTTATCACTGGGTCAAAATGATTGGTGCGGACTGCAATTAGTCCATGGACATGAGTTTGGCAAAGTTTTAGTAGATCATTTACCAAATGGTCAGCGGCATAAACTAACACTCTTTGTCTCGATGCTGGAGCAACAGGCATCTATCACAGCAAAGCTAAACAATTTATTAATTCTAGATTGGAATGGCCCCATTGATGCGATTTCCATCCGTCGAGATTGGCAGATTCCCAAACAGAATTTTGGTCTAGGAGCTCATTACGAACAAGTAATCTTTCACAAAATGACACTTCATGCAGCAAGTGATACAAATATTTCACGAACCCATTTTGTAAAATCCAAGACCGATGAATACCAGGAATGGAAAGATTTGCTTGAACAAATAGAATTACCAACTATGGAGTTCCATGGGACATGGAAGCTGGCCAAAAACCCTGGTGAGGCAGATGACATAAATCGCCACGCACAGGAATTAGAGACCAGTTCAGAAGAACTTTCAAGGCTGATCTTGCCTGCAGTTCCCCAAGGAGATTATCAACTACAGGTTCGCTTGATGAGAGTTGCAGGCATGGGAGAAATCAATTTAATTCTCCCTGTAGGCAAAGATTTGTGCATGCTTTCGCTAGGTAATAATGGTAAAGAGTTTCGTATTCAGAACATTAATGGCGAGCATTGGGGAATTGAGCAAGCAGGAATCATCGTCAACGGAAAACAGCATCTGGTGGAGGTGGATGTTCATTTGGGAGAAGGAGAATCAGCGTCCATTTTACTCAAGGTCGATCAACGGGAGATCTTCCATTGGCAAGGAAAACAATCAGAGCTTTCGATTCGAGAAGACTGGCGAATTCACCCGATCGCCCTGGGACTCGGAGCGCACAATACTGTTGTCCGGTTTCAACAAGTTTTGTTCCGAAATAAATCTGGGACTGTATTCAAATTGAAACCAGAACAGTTAGAGAATTAAACTTTTCTCAGTGACTCAAATATTTTCCCCCAAATTCAGACTTAAAAGTTGTTCTGACGAAAAACATGGTCACTCATTCCGAATAGAAGAAGCTTTCTAACTTCGTCATTCGCTTTTTACAAACGGTTAGTGTTCTTGCTATTTTGGTTTAACATAGGACAATACATTACACATATGATCCACATCCTCTAATCGGTTAATCCGCGTTTACCCTACACTTAAGCACACGCTCAATTCTGTAGAAATATTATTCATGCAGCATTGCTCTCATAATATAAGAGGTAATGAAAGATGGATGAACCAAGTTCATTCCAGCAGATGATTGACGACCTGGAAGCAGGTGATGAAAGTGCAGCACAGGAATTAGTTCTGCGCTATACTAATAGACTCCTTGGTATAGCACGAGCACGCATGGACCGTCAATTACAACAGAAAGTTGACCCTGAAGATGTACTGCAATCAGTCTATCGCAGTTTTTTTCGCCGTCACAAAAACGAGGAGTTCAATCTGGATACCAGGGATGGGCTGTGGGCTTTATTAGTTACTCTAACGATCCGAAAATGTTGTAAACAGATGCGTCATTACCACCGTAAGGGACGTGATCTAAGCAGAGAAGTGAGCACTGCGTTTCCCGAGGAAAATCAAATAACTGTACAACAATTAATCTCAAAAGAGCCGACTCCCGAACAAGCCGTGTTATTAACTGAGTTAGTTGAAAAAGTCATGAGCCCCCTAGATAAACAAGGGCAGACTATCTTTATGATGCGACTACAAGGCTTCAGTGAGCGAGAAATTTGTGATGAAATAAACCGTTCGGAACGAACTGTTCGTCGTACTCTTTCTCAGATCCGATCTCAATTGATTGCTGCAAGAAACTAACTCACATTAAAACTTTGCATTCGGCGGTAATACTAAGCCGTCGGATGAATAATTTCTGGCGTGGTTCCAAGAACTGAAACCATTGCAAGGTTCCATTACTCGTTTTCATTGCCGCTTGAGAACTTCTCCGAACGAGTTACGAGCACACAACATACAAGTTTCTGGTCGATCATAAAATTGAAGATATTGTATTGAAGAAGTTTGCGCACGCTTTGAGGGAGTGACCAGCGCCTTGTTCATTTTGCCAAACTATGCTATGGTGGTTTCAACAATTTAATCTTAGAGGGACAACTCGTTGACATGCGGCCAAACCCGGTCGAAACGATCCCGTCGCCTCCTCTGAGCTAACCAGAGGAGTAACAATGTCATTGTTCACACCCTCAGTGTTGCCAGACCCTCTTCCAGGCAATCGCTGTTTCACTAACAACAACGATGCTGTATCGCCCGTATCGCTGCGATCTAACGACGTTCAGGAACAAAACCCAACCGCCGTCATCTATTGCGAAGCGAACTTCGGCGCCATCGACGGCAAGACTGCCAATGGTCTCGTCCGTCATTCGGAAAAGTACAAGATCCTCTCCATCATTGATAGCGAAAAAGCTGGACTTGATGCAGGAGTAGTGCTTGGTGAAGAGCCTAACGCGATCCCTATCTTTCGCAAGCTTTCCGAGGCACTGGAGCACGCCGGATGTGTGCCTGATTACTTCATTTTCGGGATGGCGCCGGCGAGTGGCATGTTATCGTCACACGAGCGCGGCCTGATCCTCGAAGCCATCGATCTCGGAATGAACATTGTGAACGGACTCCATGAGTTTTTGAACGACGATCCAGTGTTTGCCGCGGCGAGCGCAGCGAAGAATGTGTTGATTCTCGATATTCGTAAGCCGCGCAATAAGAAAGATCTACGATTATTCAGCGGTCGCATTGCCGAGGTCACTTGCCCACGCATCGCAGTCCTTGGTACTGACTGCGCCATTGGAAAACGGACCACGGCCAATATTCTCACCCGCGCCTTGAACGATCTTGGACTGAAAGCAGTGATGATCGGGACTGGCCAGACTGGCCTGATGCAAGGAGCTCGCTATGGCCTGGCACTCGATGCTGTCCCGTCTCAGTTCTGTTCGGGTGAAATGGAAGCCACCATCGTCGAAGCATTTGAAGGAGAGAATCCCGATGTGATCATTGTCGAAGGGCAAGGCGCGCTCAGCCATCCTGCCTATTCGACATCCTCTTTCATTCTCCGAGGTAGTTGCCCCGACGCCGTCGTTCTGCAACACGCGCCGGGACGGGTCAATCGCTGCGATTTCGAGCAGATGTCGATGCCGACGCCAGCAACCGAGATCAATCTCATTCAGACCTTTGCCGACACGAAGGTTATTGGCCTGACGATCAATCATGAGAACATGACTGACCCAGAGGTCGACGTCGCCATCATGCTTTATGAGTGCGAGCTCGGCATCCCTGCTACAGATGCGCTGACCCGGTCGCCCGAGCGTCTGGTGGAAATGGTCCTGGCCGAGTTCCCGTCGCTTAAGGAAAAGCTGGCTGCGGGCGCACGATGACCGCGCCTCGATTGGACATCAATCTAGATAAGATCCATCACAACGCCTCCGTGTTGGTGAAACGACTGGCCGAACGAAACATTACAGTCACGGGCGTTACAAAGGCGACCCTCGGTTCTCCCGAGGTTGCCAACGCAATGCTTCGGGCAGGCATAAACGGTCTGGGTGACTCCCGCATTGAGAATATTGAGACGATGCGAGTTGCCCGTGTACCTGCATCGATGACGCTGATCCGCTCGCCAATGCTCAGTCAGGCAAATCGTGTCGTAAGGCACGCCGACGTGAGCTTTAACACCGAGCTTGACGTGATCAGCAAACTCTCTTCCGAAGCGAAGAAGGAGAGGCGGACGCACGGAGTCGTGCTGATGGTTGAATTGGGAGACCTTCGTGAGGGCATCATGCCCGACGACCTCGAAAACAGTGTTCGGGAGATACTTCGCTTCCCGAACATAACTCTCAGAGGCATCGGCACGAATCTCGCCTGTCGCAGCGGCGCTGCACCTGATGCGCGTAATATGTCCGAGCTATCCGCGCTCGCGAACTCAATCGAAGCGACATTCGGCCTGACTCTTGATATCGTGTCCGGCGGAAACTCTGCCAATCTTGAATGGGCTCTTAACAGCATAGATGTCGGGCGGATCAACGATCTTCGTCTGGGAGAATCGATTCTGCTTGGTCGAGAACCTCTTCATCGTCAACAAATCGATGGACTTTACACTGACGCCATCACACTCACAGCCGAGGTCATCGAATCAAAAATCAAGCCATCACTGCCCACAGGTGAGATCGGACAAACCGCGTTCGGAGACACACCACCGGTTACCGACCGGGGACAAATTTCGCAGACGATCCTTGCCCTGGGACGACAAGACACTGACCCGAGCGGCCTGGAGGCTCCACCTGGTATCACGATCCTCGCAGCTAGTAGCGACCACCTGATTGTTGAGCCCGGTCATGCAGTCGGTAGCGAGATCACCTTGCAGCTCAACTACAGTGCGCTGGTTCGGGCGATGACTTCACCCTTTGTTTCCAAGGTTGTCAACCGGGAAAGCGATCGCATTCCGGTGTCCGCTCAATAGCAAAATGGAACAGACGGACTGACGTTCGATGATCCTGTTTATTGTATCGTGTCTACTCAAGCCGCTATAATGAGCCTTTCACATGACGATCACCCCGTGACGATCACCCCGTAGTTAAAACAAATCCGGAGCAACGATGATGCGTAGTGCCGTTTTCATTTTATTACTTGCGTTGCCAGGCTTCGCAATTGGCGGCGATGCGAAGCCGTCGGATGAACAAATTCTGGCGTGGTTTAAAGAGTTGAAACCTTTGCCCAAGGTCCATTACTCGTTTCCCCTGGCGTTTAATAAGTTCTCGGACGAGTTACTTTTCGAGTACACGCGGCTATCGCACGCGATCTCCTTAAGTGGCGAGTGGGGGACCAGCGAGCAGGTTGATCGGGCGGTAAAAATCTGCAAACAGGTCAATGCCAGCAAGCCGAAGATCCCGACGTCGATTGCTGTCAACTACTCTGTCTGGCATCGCCACTTCGGGAAAGATCTGCCACCAACTGATACCGGACCCACACATCGGGCGGAACTCGAGCACCTGCAGAAGAAAATGGAATTGATCCGTGATGCACTCGCGGCTGCGAATCAAAAGTACGAGACCGACATCAAGCTGACAGCGGTCCTGTTCGATTCAGAGCATTTTCACACGCGGGCCAACGATGCAAAGTGGAATCAAGCGATCACAGACAAGTACAACGCTGCTTACGATATGGTCCTTAAAATATTCCCCAAGGTCCGGATCGAATGGTACGCCCGTGGTGCCGTTCATCCCGGCGCGTCGCCTACCGGCTGGGCTACCGCCTCTTACTTCGCTCTCGACGAGAAGGGTGAGACGTTTGGTTGTTCGCTGTATCAGGTGCCAGAGATCGGATACACGCGTGAAATTTTCCGCAGGACTGCTCAAAACGCGGAGAAGCATGGTTGTAATGAAGTGACGCCGTGGATTAGCCTCGCGTCTGGATACCGCCGACAGACGGACAAGTATCACGTATTTTCGCTGGATTGGAATTACGATCTGATTTATTCCTGGCAACTCGGTGTTGAGATCAATCATCCGTGGTTCGGCATGCCGGAGCGTAGCGAACGATTTGCTCCGTGGAACAAGGCGAAGATCGCCATTTTCTATCCCGCACCCTTTGACCCGCGTGTCCCCCATTGGGGACAACATTTTGTGGCGTACGTTCGCGGGGCTCAGATGATTAAATCGCTGCCTGAATTACCTGAGCAAAAGACTGAAACCGTTAAGTAGTTTGTTCTGAAATCGCTTTTGGAGATTGGCCGATGAAGACCTGTATTAAGATCATCACAATCGTGTTTGTGTATTCGGCAGGTTTAGTTCTCGCCGCAGACGCTGATATTTTGGCTTTTCCTGAAGCCGAAGGATTCGGAGCTCGATCCAAAGGGGGACGTGGCGGAAAAGTACTGTTCGTTACAAACCTCAAGGATTCCGGCAAAGGAAGTTTTCGTTCGGCGATCGAATCGAAGGGCCCCCGCACGATTCTGTTTCAGGTTTCAGGTTTGATCGAGCTAAAATCAAAACTTAAATTACGCGAACCATTCGTGACTGTTGCCGGTCAAAGTGCGCCCGGCGATGGAATCTGTCTGAAGAATTTCGGTCTTCAGATTCACACTCATGATGTCATCGTGCGGTACCTGCGAATTCGTCCCGGCGACGAACCAGCCCAGGAGTTCGCAAAGCGGAAGAAAGATTTCACTCCCGATGCGATCAGCATTGCTGCGCCTAGTCACGATGTGATCATCGATCACTGCTCGGCGAGTTGGTCCGTCGATGAATGCTGTTCCGTGTCTGGTGAGGGGATCACAAATATAACCGTTCAATGGTGTCTCATCAGCGAATCTCTCAACGATAGCGTTCACCCCAAAGGCGCGCATGGGTTTGGATCATTGCTGCGCTGCAACGGCAATCTGAGTTTTCATCACAATATTTATGCACATCATCTGTCGCGAAGTCCGCGGCCCGGTACATACGGCGATGGCAGTATTCTACTCGACTTCCGAAACAACGTACTTTACAACACGAAGGGCTATTCAGCTGCCGACCCCGTGCGAATGAATTATGTGGGAAACTACATTCGACGCACGGGATCTTCCGCGTTTCAAGTGGGAGGACCGACGACGAAGTTGTTTGTCAGCGACAATGTTCTTGATGGAAATGCACGTGCTACGCGCGACAACTGGCTTTTGATCTCCGGCAAGAAGAAAGACAGTCGTATGACTGAGCCGTTCCCGTGCGCGAAAGTACATACTAATTCTGCGGTGGAAGCGTTCAAACTGGTTCTCGCCCATAGTGGCGCCACGCTTCCCAAACGGGATTCTGTTGATAGCCGGGTTATCGGTCAAATTCGTAACGGAACGGGTAAACTGATCAATTCGCAGCGTGAGGTAGGTGGTTGGCCGAAGTTCAAATCAACAAAGCCCCCGATCGACACGGATCAGGACGGGCTACCGGACGTTTGGGAACGCGACCATGGACTGAATCCCGCTGACCCCGGGAACCAGTCGCGCGACAAAGATAGCAACGGCTACACTCATCTCGAAGAGTACCTGAATTCATCCGATCGTATTCGCAAGTAACGCCTGGAGGGATCGGACTCAAAAATCAACGAGAAGAAACTTTCTGACGCGTCTGTGACGGATTTGCAATTGAGCAGCGACTGCTATAATGTTGTTGATGACAATTTTCTAACTGTTTTGCAGGTCGCAGCTGTATGCTTAACAGTTGATTGTCTAAATTTATTGTTAATCGAATTTGGTAACACGATATGCAAACCTCAACAGAATCACCGGCTCATTCGACAACTCGACAGAGTCGATCCTGGTTTGGCCCGACTTTTCTATTGCTCATAATCGCTGTAAATGTGTCTGCTCTGTTAATAGCGTGGCAGGACCAAAGTTATCTCGCGTTTTTCATTGCCGTCATGCATGGCCCGATTGCGAATGGTGTTCTCTTCCTCATTGGCTTGCTCAGAATTCTCTTCCTAAAAAGCAGGGAGCCACCGTATTCTTTTAACAGCCACATGGGCCTCACGCTTGGCCTTCCCATTCTTTTTATTTTCATCGACTATTTCATTATCTTATCGATGGATTTGAAAGGATGTTAAGTAGCTACCTGGATGTAATACAAAGAAACTATCAATTTTGTAGTTAGAACTTTATGGTCTGGAAAAAAATCAAACACCTAATACGTAGGATCCTTGCAGCTTTACCGGGGGGAAATGCACTCATTCGAAAACGGGAGGATTTCCTTGAACGGCGTCGGCTGGCGCGCATTGGTGATACGAAGCAGGTCTTTTCTCATCACTATGAAGTCAATGCCTGGGGTAGTGAGGAAAGCGTTTCCGGACCGGGCTCAACGATTGAGTACACTGAAAATATTCGCAAAGAAATTCCGCTACTCGTTAAAGCGCTGGGCGTTTCCTCGATTCTTGATGCGCCCTGTGGCGACTATAACTGGTTTCGAAAGCTTGAGTGGGAAACGGAAATCACCTATGTCGGGGGTGATATCGTGGACCCTCTCGTAGAGCGCAATCAGAGGCTTTACACTGATAACACCACAAAGTTCATTCATTTAGATATTACACAAGATGAGATCCCAGCTGCGGATCTGTGGCTGTGCCGCGACTGTTTATTTCACCTGTCGAATCGTGATGTTTTACTGGTGCTCGATAATTTTCTGAAGAGTGAAATTCGGTATTTACTGACGTCAGTCTATCCGCTTTGTGAAAAGAATGCCGATACCCTTTCCGGATCGTTTCGGTTTCTCAATCTGGAGTTGCCCCCTTTCAGCCTCGACCCGCCTCTCCAGATGATAGAGGACTGGATCGAAGGTACTCCCGTCCGGAACCTGGCTTTATGGGATCGGGAAACGTTAAAGAAGAATCTGGTTACAAATAAGATATTCCAGCGGACGATAAAACGCAGCCGTTAATTTTTTTGTGATGCGCGGATTTTTTGATCCAGAAGTGATTGGCAACAAGATAGAGGGCAATGCAATGGCGACCAGCAATTCGAGTCCTGATGAGACTGGCGGTTCAGAAGTGGAAAGTGCCGACCCGGCTGTTGCTCCCAAACGTTGGCCAGGCATTGTTTGCAAATGCGTCTGTGCCTATTACATCCTGAGTGCGCTCACGCTGCCCTTTGTTAATAAGGTGTGGCTCGGTGAAGCGACGCTGCTGGCGTTAATTCAAATGCCCAAGTCATTCCTGAAATCGGTCGTCCAGCATGAGTTTCTACTGCCTTTTATCCACTGGGCTGGTTGGTCACGCGGATCTGCTTCGCCGAATTATATTATGACGCAGGGCTGGGCGATGGGCATCATGATTTCGGTGCCCGCTGTCTGTTTCCTGATTCTGCTGCTGCTGGTGCGACCGTTTCCGCATCGTCGGCGTCTGATTGCAGCGGTGATCGTGTGCGCAATTCTGGATGGCATCGTGACACTCTGGTTCGACAGTACCTCAAGCCTGAAGCTTTTTAATGCCATCTATTTCTGAAACGGCTCCCGCTATAGTGCCGGAGTGACTAATCATAAACTCCGTTGCTCATTCAGATTTCATTACTCAGGATGGACCTTTTCAGGGAGGTTTCCCCCCCAAATCAAGAGAAACTATAGTATTAAAGATCCGCAAGTCTCATTTAGATGTATGATTAATTGTGTTCATCTAGATGTATGATTAATTGTGTTCATCCTTTTCCCTTATGAGATCGCATACCCAAACGTGCATGTATTGGA